>CAIUAS010000112.1 GCA_903897205.1 uncultured Gammaproteobacteria bacterium | reverse complement strand
CTTCTTACAAACATAGCGCCTATCGCTAAACCTATCATAATAATAATTACATCTTGTGTAATCGCAAAGGCACCAATAACACCATCAAATGAGAATGATGCATCTAAGACTTCAAGATATAAAAAACTCATGACACTGCCTTTTTTTATGGCCGTAGTGACTTCTTCACCCTCTTCTTCATCTTCAAATAAAGCAGCTAGACTATCCACGATAACGAATAAAATCACCCCAGAAATGCCCGCAATTAAGGCATTAAATCGTATGGCTTCAGGCAACCAATGTTGGCCGATTAATAATAAACCTAAAGCCAAAATAATTTCGATAGATTCTAGTTTACCAAAGTCGGACATTTTTCTTTCTAAATAGCCCAACCAATGCAATTCTTTATTCTCGTTAAAAATAAACGAGAAAAATACCATCAACAAAAACATACCACCGAATGCAGCAATTTGCACATGTGAAGCATTTAAATGCTCGGCATACTGCGCAGGATTATGCAGAGCCATATCTGTCACACCTAACAAATCAATTCCTGTAGCAACGGAAACAATTAAAATCGGAAAAAGCAGACGCATGCCAAAAACAGCAATTAATACCCCCCAGGTTAAAAAATATCCCTGCCACTTGTCATCCATGCGCTTTAAGATGCTCGCGTTAACAACTGCATTGTCAAAGGATAAACTAACTTCTAATACGGCTAAAATCAGGGCAATGAATGCACCCATGATACCGCCCCAAAAGTACGCTCCAGCTAAGCCTATGATGGTAATAATGAAGGAAAAACGAAAATACTGCATAAAATACCTCTATTTAATGTTTTAGTTGCGTAACTATAAGGGTATTTAATTGAAAATCAAATTTATCAATGTTAACAACATATTACATTTGTCAGAGCGGGCGATTTATTCTTTAAGTAAAAACATTATAAAACTTGGAGTGTGAGCTTCAGCTATTACTTTATAAAACAGCTGTAGTTGTTTTTCTCAGACACACATTAATGTCAGTGAACTATTCATTAAACTTGAAAACCACTTAAGCGGCAACAATAGCACAGGGATCTAGGCATTGAATGTTAGAGTGTTTTGATAGCTTGTTTTAAGCTTACCTGAAGAGCGTCAGG
Organism: uncultured Gammaproteobacteria bacterium; assembly: GCA_903897205.1. GTDB lineage: Bacteria > Pseudomonadota > Gammaproteobacteria > CAIUAS01 > CAIUAS01 > CAIUAS01. The sequence continues at coordinate 438 of CAIUAS010000112.1, read as the reverse complement.
CAGAATAGCCTAACATATATCCATACCGGTAACTAAGCATAGTAACTTAGTCATAATCTAAGCTTATTGAGTGTTAATCAAAGCGGGCTATTGCAAATCTGTATAACTAACGTCGGGTTAATTTTATCTAACCCGACGCTGTGACAACTGCTCAAATATCAAATAACAATTTTACTGACCGGCGTACAAAAGTCTGATGTGCCATCAGAAGAAATACTAGCATAGCGAAAGGAATAGATAACGCCAGGGATTAAATGATCTATTTGAAAATTCGCTACGGTACTGGTATTTACAGTAATCCATACCGATGCCGAATTGGGTGTGGCTTCTTGAATATATTGCCAAATGTAGGCCACTGCACCTTCAATCGCTTTAATTTTTAAAAGCACACTACCGCTATGCGAGCCATCATAAATCGCTAACTCTGGTTTTTGGTGG
>CAIUAS010000111.1 GCA_903897205.1 uncultured Gammaproteobacteria bacterium | reverse complement strand
TAAATATATTTTATATTAAGGTTAATAAGCCCTAATGATTCTCTATTGAAAGAATAGCAGAAGTAATAGCCGGTTTAATTTACTTCAAAAAGAAACGTTATTAAAAAGTTTACTCAATGGAAATCCCTAATTTTTCCAAAATATTAATTCGCTTGCCCAATAATTTATTAAGCTTGCGCTCAATAGATTTTGCTTTAGAAAGTATGGCATTAAGCGCTATTTCCGTATGATAAAAAGGCATATTATGCTTAGCAGCAAGTTTAGATAGTTTATAAAGCGCTTGGTAAAAATCCGGATTGAAATAGATGATTTCACGCGTGACATTATCCATGTCCGTGTTAAAGTTACTACGATTAAATTCGCGGTTTTGTAAATAATTATTTAATTGGATGCGCTCATCATCGTCTAACTTCGCCATTATCTGCTTTATGGCCTCTGGCATTTTTTTCTCAGTGATGCCACCTAATGATATGTAATCATAAGCTACTTTTCCGGTCGGTGTTTTCTTTTGTTGCATACGTTCAACAGCAATACGCGGTGATTTTTTCATACGCTGCACGCGAAACCATAAGGCCATTATAGAATCCTCTAAATAGTTAACCGGTGGTTGAACAAAATAGTTGTCTCTGTCATAGCAACTATGACTCTTTTAATAGTAACATCTTACACAGTTTTCCTACAAAATTTTATATTTATATAAATATATTTACAACATACTATGCGCGTAGTATATTCGTAGCCTTACCTATTATTAACAGCAGAACGCTACCGGAAAATAGATGATGACTTACCCCGCTTCCCCTTTGTCATTCATGACCACTCCTAATAATTCGCCCGCTTTGTTGCAATCGTTAAATTCGAATGGCCGAAAAAGACATCACATTTTTTAACTATTGTTAATAGCTATCACGCTTAATCTATTTTAAGCATCGGTTTATAATAAATCAGTTGAGGCATTAAAAATGGCACTACAGTTTAAGCTATGCAAAGAGGCACAAGAAGGTGTTTTGGTTGAAATATACAAAGAATGCTATGATGACGACACCCAAACAATTAAACACGCGCTGCTTAAGCCGCTTAAAACATTAGACGTTGCCACTTTGAAAGCGTTTGCTGAAAAAAATCACCTCGATCAGTTTGAGCAATTTCAATTATATAACTATGCAGATAGCCTGCAATTTAATCAGCAAGAGTTTAAAGTTGAATTGGATGAGCTTCAATCGCAACAGGGCCTGCATATTACGCCTGGCTACCAAGCGGCCATTTTTGAATTATGGAAACTTGCCAAAATACACCATATTGATTTTAATCCCGCACTGACGCAAGAACGCGCTTTATTAAATAAGGCAAAAGCGGTTGAGCGTGAACTTAATAAGCACCTCGGCTATTCTGTTAATGTATTAACTAAAATAAAGGTAGATATTAAGCACTTGCCAGATGAAAATTTAAAAAAACGTATCATCGAAACAGGCCAAGCCTTATTTCAATTAATCATGACCATTAAAAAAGCTACGCCCCCTGAGATTTGCCACACATTTAATACCATCGCAAATGAGCGATATCAAAAACACGCGCAATTTAAACCACGCTACATCAAAATGTATGCTACTCAAATAAAACGCTACCCGTTGTGGTATTGTACCGTTGCTATTGATGTTTTAATGCACTACGGGATTAATCCTACTCATCATTTGCCTGCGGCTAACGTTGCAGCGCATTGGATACGACTAAAAGAAGCCAAATATACACTTGATAGTGCCTGTGCCGACTTTATGCTGCTTTTTCAGGTTCAATCCGCCGATGCAACAGAAGTTCAAGCGACCATCAAACAACATTATGAAAAAGGATTATCCACCGCCAATATCTAATACGGAAAAACAAACTTAGCAATATAAAAACTATATAAAAATATAGCATTTTATATAGTTTTATACTATTACCAACTAATGTAAAAACAAATAGCCCGAGCAGGCTAGAAGCCATCTCAC
>CAIUAS010000110.1 GCA_903897205.1 uncultured Gammaproteobacteria bacterium | reverse complement strand
GATCTACAACGGCTTGAGCAATCGCTAATTCTCCTTCAGGGCTGCCTAAACGTTCTTGAGTTTCCCAGGCATTTAAGGCTATTTGCAAAGCACGCGGATCAGCGTTTCCAATATCTTCACTAGCCATGCGCACAACACGACGGGCGATATATAAGGGATCACAACCCCCATCTAACATTCGCGCCAGCCAATATAATGCTGCATCCGGTGCTGAGCCTCGCACCGCTTTGTGCAATGCCGAAATCTGCTCATGAAAAAGATCACCGCCTTTATCAAAACGGCGCACACCATCTTGTAATACTTCTTTTAATATATCAGCGCTTATGACGACTTTGCTTTCTTCTGTTTGTGCTAACTCTACCGCTAATTCCAATAAATTAAGCGCTTGTCTTGCATCACCATCCGCTGCTAATGCCAATTGCTGCTGTAATTCCAGCGAAAACTCAACATGATATTGACCAATTCCACGCTCAGAATTTGTCATGGCGTGTTCAATAATTTTCAATATATCTTTTGGTTGCAACCGTTTAAGTACATACACACGTGCTCGCGAGAGTAACGCATTATTTAGCGCAAAGGATGGATTTTCCGTGGTAGCTCCAATAAGCGTTAAAGTACCTTCTTCTACATGAGGTAAAAATGCGTCTTGCTGTGCTTTGTTGAAGCGATGAATTTCATCAATAAATAAAATGGTGGCCTGCTGATTAGAATCTCGCGCTGCTTGTGCACGCTCTACGGCCGCTCGAATTTCTTTAACACCGGCTAAAACGGCAGATAAGGTTTCCATTCTTGCTTTAGCATAATTAGCAATTAATTTCGCCAACGTGGTTTTTCCTGTCCCTGGCGGCCCCCACAAAATCATTGAGTGTAATTGGCCTTGCGTAATAGCTTTATATAAAGGTTTATCATGCCCTAATATAGCTTCTTGCCCAAAATATTCTGCTAACGTATGAGGGCGCAATCTAGCGGCCAGCGGCATAAATCTTAAATCTTTGCTCACAATCAACCTCTTTTATTTTTACTAACTGCAGCTATTTTAAATTTACTTTGTGCATTTACATTAGTGCGCTTGTATACTATTTTTATCCCTGCCTTGCAGAAATAATAAATAATCACTTTTGAAATTTCACTTAATGTATACTATTAAATTTAAATTACGTAGTTTTTTTGGCCTGTCTGGCATTGATAAAAATGAAAATCCTCGCGCCCTTACCTGGGGACATCGCTTTGAATTATCGATGGTATTTATCGCTATTTGGTTGCCTTTACAATGGTATCTGGAACGCACCCATCAAGTCACGCATCAAGTCACCGAAATAGTAAGTTGGTTTATCTGGTTTTTCTTCGTAGCTGAAACTACGGTTATGTTCCACTTAACAACCAATAAAAAAGATTATCTCTTAAAAAATTGGATGAACCTCGTCATCATCGTCGTTGGCATCCCGCCCATATGGTTACACACGCCTTTAATTGCCGCTTTACGTATTTTGCAGCTTTTATTAATGCTGCGTTTATTGCTGCCTTTTTGGGACAGTGCTATTACGATTTTATCGCGTAATCGTTTAGGCACCACGTTAATAGTTGCGTTTATTATAACTATTTTCTGGGGTATTTTGATGTCTATTATTGATCCTGACATTAAAACACCATGGGATGGTATTTGGCTGGCTTGGGAAACGGTTACGACGGTTGGTTTTGGGGATGTTATTCCCACCAGTTTTTTAGGCCGCTTAATGGATATTCTATTAATGATCATGGGCCTCGCTTTGCTTTCCTTATTGACCGCCAATTTTTCCGCGTATTTTATCGGTCAAAATACCGATGTACTTAAGCGAGAAGAAGATGAAACTCATGTGATGCTTAAAGAAATGCAACAACAATTAACCACCATTCAACATGAACTCAATGACGTTAAAGCGAAGTTAAATCAAAAAGGAGATAATTCTCCCCTTTAATTTTTTTAACAAACAATCTCAGTGCGGCAAGGGTTTTCTGCATGGCCCTTTTCTACTTGAATAGTGATATGGTGAACGTTGTAATCGTGTTCTAACGCATGGTGAATTTGTTCATATTCAGCATCGCTTAACATGCGATCCGGCATGACTAAGTGTACAGTAAGCGCGGTTTCACGCGTACTTAAGCCCCAGATGTGAAGATCATGCATTTCTTTTACGCCATCAATATTACTTAAATAATTGCGCACGCCCGCTAAATTAACACTATGAGGCACCGCACCTAAAATTAAATTGACTGAATCGCGTAACAACCCTATCGTTCCCGTTAAAATAACCACCACAATCACAATACCTACTATCGGATCTAACCATAACCATTTAGTCCACAACATGATCGCCGCAGCAATCACCACGCCGACTGAAATTAAAGCATCATAAGCTAAATGCAAATAGGCGCCTTTAATATTTAAATCGTCATCTTTGCCGCGCATAAACATTAAGGCGGTGCCGCCATTAATTAAAATGCCGATAAAAGCAACGATCATGACGATCCACTCATTAATAATAACCGGATGAATTAACTTATTAATCGATTCATATATAATAATTGCTGAAGTAGCCACTAATAATAATGCATTAGCCAGCGCTGATAATATAGTTGTTTTTTTATAGCCATAACTATATTTTTCACTGGTCTCACGCTTTAATAACCAGCTTGCCCCCCATGCCATTAATAAGCCTAAAACGTCAGCAAGGTTATGTCCTGCGTCAGCGAGCAAACTCATGGAGTTAGCTGAAATGGCATACACCACTTCAATAATGACGAAAGCAAAATTTAATAAGGTTGAAGTAGCAAAAGCGGTATTAAAAGTAGCCGGAGCATGGCTATGATCACCATGGCTATGATTGTGAGTCTGAGCATGACTATGATCATGCGAGTGATTGTGTGCCATAAGCATCCTTCAATATAAATAATTAATTAAATAGCCGCTTTATATGAGATATATAAACGGTATCGGACAGACTTAACAAATAGTCTACTGTATAAATACCCTACTGCGTTACTACATCAACACCTTTAGGGGCAACAAAGCGAAATAAATTATTGCCTAAGGAAGCATTCGTCTTAACTTGCGAAAAATTAACGATAGTTTCTTGGCCTAAATTATCTAATAAACGCATTTGCTGCAGTTGATTTTGCTTAAAACTTAAATAAACCAGCTGAAAAAGACTATTTTTACTGCGTGGTGTTAATTTATAGGTTTGCACACTTCCGCTGTTCGCCACCGAATTAACTATAAAATCTTTTGTTAAAGAGGTAGTTGAACCATCCAATAACATGGCTGGTGAACTGCTGTGTGCTTTATGTTGATTTTGTAACGTTACTTGTTGTAGCTCTTGATCATAAAACCAAATCTTTTGACCATCTGCTATTAATAATTGATGTGAAGGTTTTTGCGTATCCCAACGAAACTTGCCAGGACGCGATAAAGCCATTTGGCCGCTGCTTTGCTGCAGAATTTGGCCGTGTCCATCTTGTACTACTTGATTAAATTGTGCTTGCATTGTGTGTAAATTAGTTAAAATCGTCGTGAGTTGTTCGCTAGCAGGACTCGCCCAAACTGATAATGGCAATATAACCATTACCAATAGGAATATTTTTTTTAAACTCAATTTATGCATAATTCTTCTCATCTATTTAAAACATACTCATCATTAAATTAATCGGCGATGGCTTGTACCAATACTTCTCGGCTTCCATTCGATTCCATGGGTGTTACAATGCCAGCTCTTTCCATATCTTCTACTAAGCGTGCCGCACGGTTATAGCCAATTTTAAAACGGCGTTGAATACTAGAAATTGAAGCGCGTCTTGTATCAATCACTAATTGAACGGCTTGATCATATAAAAGATCTTTTTCACTCTCATCTTCTAAACCTTCCCCACCCTCACCGGACATATTTTCATCCGCTCCATCGGTAATTTCAGTCACATAATCAGGTGTGCCGCGCTGCCTGAGATCATTAACGACCGCATGCACTTCGTGATCCGCCACATAAGCGCCGTGTACACGCACAGGCACGCCGGTGCCAGGCGCTAAATATAACATATCGCCATAACCCAATAATTGCTCCGCGCCTTGTTGATCTAAAATCGTGCGCGAATCAATTTTTGAAGATACTTGGAAAGCAATACGGGTGGGAATATTTGCTTTAATTAAACCGGTGATAACATCAACCGATGGTCGCTGAGTAGCTAATAACAAATGGATTCCTGCTGCCCGTGCTTTTTGAGCAATACGCGCAATTAATTCTTCGACTTTTTTACCAACCACCATCATCATGTCGGCAAACTCATCGATTAATACCACAATATAAGGCAAGTGTTGCAGAGGTTGTGCTTCGCCACCGTGCTCTTCACGCCAAAATGGATCTAAAATAGGTTTATCTTTTTCTGCGGCATCTTGCAGTTTTTGATTGTAACCTGCCAAATTACGCACACCTAAAGACGCCATTAATTTGTAACGCCGTTCCATTTCTGCCACACACCAACGTAATGCATTAGCAGCTTCTTTCATGTCCGTTACAACGGGCGCTAATAAATGCGGGATACCTTCATAAATAGATAATTCCAACATTTTGGGATCGATCATAATTAAGCGCACCTGATCGGGGGTTGCTTTGTATAGCATGCTTAATAGCATCACATTCATGCCCACCGATTTACCAGAACCCGTCGTGCCTGCGACGAGTAAATGGGGCATTTTAGCGAGATCGACCACGACTGGATGTCCTGCAATATCTTTTCCTAAGGCAAGACTTAAAGGTGAGCGCGCTTGTTCGTACTGGTGTGAAGCGATCACTTCACTTAAACGCACAACTTCGCGTGTTTTATTGGGTAACTCTAAACCTACCACTGATTTACCTGGAATGACTTCAACAACACGCACACTGATGGCCGATAAGGAACGGGCTAAATCTTTGGCCAGACCTGTAATACGACTGACTTTTACACCGGCCGCTAATTGCATTTCAAAACGAGTGACAACAGGGCCTGGATGCACCGCAACAACCTGCACTTCAATACCAAAATCTTGCAAACGTAATTCGACTTCACGTGAAAGATATTCTAATTCTTCATTGGTATACCCCTTGCCCGTTGGCTTATCAGGTGGATCCAATAAAGCCAGCGGCGGCAATGGGCCATCGGTTTTTAAATTTTTTGATGGTAATTGGGTCGGTGCGCGCACTTTATTTGAAATCACTGGCTTTGGTATTTCTTGTTGTAGGATTTCTGGCTCAACACGCGGTTGCTGACGCTTTCCTAGTTTTTTTAACTCGACTTTATTAGTTGGTTTTTGCTTTGCTTCTTCTGCAATTTTCTCATCCTCTTTGCCATAGGCAGCACGTTTTTCTGCAATATAATCCCTTAAAACCCAATAACGTTCGCAGATATTATTGAATAATACTAAGGTCAACCCCCCTGTTTTATCTAATAATGCGAACCATGAAATACCAGTGCTTAAGGTAATGCCACAAAGTAATAATGCTAAAAGTATTAATGAAGTCCCTATAAAGCTAAATAAAGCGATTAAACCTTTTGCTAAAATCTGCCCTAATATGCCACCGGTGGCAAATGACGTGTGGATGTTTACACCATGCATACCCACAAGGCTGCATCCTGCTAATAAGACTAAGATAAAACCAAACACACGCAAACTGAAAAAATGATAATCGGGGTGAGAGAGATCGAAACGCCCTCGCAACCCCATCCATGACCAATACACCATCATGGGCGGAAATAAATAAGCCATATATCCAAATATTTTAAACAGAATAAATCCAAACCACGCCCCCACTTTACCGCCGGCATTAGCAATATGCTGTGTTTGTTCGGGAGATATCCCTATGAGATCGGTACGATGATAGGTTGCTAATGCGAGCAATAGGAACACTGCAAATGCACTGCAAAGTATCAATAACCCTTCTTGCAAGCGATGGGCTAACATCGATTGGGTTGGTTTAGCAACGGTTTTGGCTGTAGACTTCAATGTTGTCCCTGTGTATTCTGGTCAAAAATGGTGCATCATTATAACAATTTTTGCCGGTAGCACTATTGTTTTTATATTTAATTTTCTTTTACTCATTCTGACTTTCTAACTAAACGCCGTAGATTTTCAGGCTTCATTTTTAAAAATGACTTTTTAAGGTTAACTGTTATGACAACTTCACAACATCATCGTTTGATTATTTTAGGTTCAGGGCCTGCAGGTTATGCGGCGGCTGTTTATGCAGCGCGGGCTAATTTAAGTCCGGTTTTGATTACTGGCATGGCGCCAGGCGGGCAACTGATGACGACCACCGAAGTGGACAATTGGCCTGGTGATATTAATGGCGTGCAAGGTCCTGAATTAATGGAACGCTTACAAAAACATGCGGAGCGCTTTAATACGCAAATTATTTTTGATCATATTCAAGCCGTTGATCTAAAAACACGGCCTTTTGTCTTAAAAGGCGACAATAATCAATACACATGCGATGCCTTAATTATTGCAACAGGCGCTTCCGCTCGCTATTTAGGTTTACCTTCTGAAGAGGCTTTCATGGGTAAAGGCGTTTCAGCTTGCGCCACTTGTGATGGCTTTTTCTACCGCAATCAAAAAGTAGCCGTTATTGGCGGTGGTAATACGGCCGTAGAAGAAGCACTTTATTTATCGAACATTGCCAGCGAGGTTACCGTCATTCATCGCCGCGATAAATTTCGTGCCGAGAAAATTTTGATTGATAAATTAATGTCAAAAGCAGAAAACGGCAATGTAAAAATTGTATGGAATAGTGTGTTAGAGGAAGTATTAGGTGATCAATCTGGCGTTACCGGCATTCGTATTCATAATGTACAAACTGATACAACCCAAGAAATTACTCTATTAGGTGTTTTTATTGCGATTGGCCACACCCCCAACACAGGTATTTTTGAAGGACAATTAGGCATGGAAAATGGATATATCATCACAAAAGGCGGACGTGAAGGCGATGCGACTTCAACCAGCATAGCCGGTGTTTTTGCGGCAGGTGATGTAGCCGATCATGTTTATCGACAAGCGATTACCTCGGCCGGCACGGGTTGCATGGCAGCATTGGATGCAGAAAAATATTTAGATTTTTTGATTAAATAAGGGTTTATATTTAAAGCGTCATTTTTTATCGCAGTTTAGCATAGAACTTTTCTGATAGAGATTCAGCACCCTTATATGCTCGAGACGCATTCATAGCCTCAAGCTTATTTTTGTTATATTTTTTCATATGCGTAATAAGTTCAGCTCGCAATGGCGACAGTTCTTTTTTAACTTTGTCGTATTCAGGCATTTTCAAAGCTGCACTGATTTTTTTAAAAACAGCATCGGCTTCCTGGAAGGATAAAACTTTCGTTATCAGGCTGCTAATAAATTGATGCTCTCTGGCGTCGCTTGTAAATTTATTTTTCCACTCGTGCAAGAGAACATTCACTGTTTGCATAAAAATTTGCTGATAGCTTAGTGATAAAACAGGAACCTCTTGCACGGCTTCGGGTGGATTTTCAAAAGCTGGATTTTGCGTAGCTATACTATAAATAGCTTCGGGAACCAAAACATTTACTTGCGACACCGCTAGAAAAGCGGCCACTTTTTGCAGGACTTCTTTTTGCGAAAAAGGTTTGGTTATATAATCACTTATTCCTGCCACCAATGCTTTTTGCTGGTCACTTTCCATGGCATTACCGGTAATCGCAATAATAGGCACCGGAGGTAAACTTTCTTCTATTTCACGTTGACGGATGCGTCGGGTTGCCTCAATTCCATCCATAACAGGCATTAGTAGATCCATTAAAATAATATCAATCGGAAAGTAATTGTATTTTTCTATGGCCTCTTGCCCATTAACCGCGAATAGATAGTTGTATCCCGCTTTTTCTATAAAATAACTTAAGGTCCTTCTATTCATATTATTATCATCTACGATCAAGACAGTGAATTTTCTTAACGATGGTACCGATGTTTTACTCATCAGTGCAGGCGCGAGCACTTTTTCTTCACTTGCTTCTTCTTTGCTCATCAGTTTTCTTTCTGCTTCAGTTAAATTGCCACAGCGAATAGTGCACGTAAAGGTTGAACCTTTCCCTTTTTGGCTTTCAACGGCTATATCGCCGCCCATCAATTGCGCTAAGCTTCGCGCAATGAGCAGCCCTAGCCCTGAACCACCATATTGATTGCCGATGATGGCACTGGCTTGGGTGAAGCGCCCAAAAATACCCTCGATTTCCTTTACGTCCAACCCAATTCCCATATCAATGATCTTTATTGCAATTTGCGTATAATCAGATGTCTGCGCTTGCAGTAATACTTTGACCGTAATTTGGCCTGTATCCGTAAATTTAATAGCGTTTCCAATTAAATTGATAATAATTTTTTTTATTCGTGGCGCATCTCCTTTGACCAACACCTCTTCCAGGGGCAATTCTAATTTCAGTAATATGCCTTTTTGCTCTGCACTTGCTTTGAACATCTTAATAATGGTCTGCACGGCGTCTTTAAAATCAAATAGCTTATTTTCGAGCACAAATTTATTTTCGGCAATTTTAGCGACATCCAGATTGTCGTCCAAAATACTCTTTTGATATTCAATACAAATCACAATCGCTTCCAGGCAATGACGAATCTCCGTTATTCTTTTCTCCATTTCTTGTTGGACAGGGGAAACAATAATATTCAGTTGGCTAGCGTTCAGTGTTTGCAGCAAGTTAAGTTGGTCTCGCGCTATCTCAACATTTCCATAAGCACCGCTGAGAGGATTGCGAATTTCATGGCAAAGATGCGCGATGAATTCTGTTTGTTCTTTGGTATAAGCCTGCGCTGCTCTGGTAGTGATAGCATCACTTTCAATTTTCTTTTCTTTTTCAATCAACTCTTTTTCAATCTGTTTTTGTTCAGTGATGTCCGTTCCTACCGTATAAATGAGATTATTTTTAAATTGGGAACTCCAGCAGATTGTCCGGTAACAACCATCTTTGCATTTATAGCGATTTTCATGATATTCAATGGGAAATTTCTGCTCGCTTTTTGATAACTCGATTTCAGCCAGCCTATCCTCTGGGTGCACAAGGCCATAAATGGATTTTCCTAATAATTCATCATCAGGATAACCGAGGACTCTTGAAAAAGCGGGATTAAAAAATTGGATAATGCCTTCTTTGTTTTTGATACAAAGAAAATCCTGCGATAATAAAAAAGTATTACTTAAATTCTCCGTGGTAAGTTCAGGAGGTTGTTCATCGGATATCCGCAAGAATTGGAGTGTCTTGTTTTGTTTTAAAGCGTTTCTGCCCACAGGCCCAATATAATTATAATTTACGTTCAAACTTTCAAGGCAAGGGTTCTGGGCAAAGGCAATCGCGCCTTGATCGCCAATCTGATTGTAGCTTATCCATAATTCACGCAATGTGCGGTTCTGCGCTATAACAATCGCGCCTTCATCACCTAGCAAATTATAACTAAGAATCAAGCTCTTCAGGTGGGGATTTTTAGCAAAGTTTTCGGCGGCGCGCAAACCCGCCTGATTGCCCGTCACATCCAGCCAGGTGATATTTTTGCTTTGCGCTAAAATGGCTGTCCCTTCATCTCCCAATAGGTTATATCGAATATGCAGCTTATCCAGTGTGGGATGCAGCACCAATGTTTTTGCTCCTTCGAGGCTAATAAGATTATAATTTACATTTAACTCAATCAAATTTTGTTTATCAAGCAAATTTATTATTCCACCGTCTCCCACCTGGTTATAACTGACGTCCAATGAGGTAATGGATTTATTCTGCACTAACGCCTTGAGTCCCCAATTATCAAGCTGGTTTCCAGCGACTAATAGCGTTTTAAGTGTGCTGTTTTGGATAAAAG
>CAIUAS010000109.1 GCA_903897205.1 uncultured Gammaproteobacteria bacterium | reverse complement strand
CGATCTGTTTTCTGGGAAAATTGACATCGCGATATTCAAGATAAGGAAAATAGGAGCCAAATCCACTTTTTGTATAATCAGTGTCTCTTCCATCTTCAAAATTTTCCCTATTATGAAAAGAATAGTTGTTAAAATTTAGTTTCGTAATGGATTGATTGCGCGCGATAAACATAGCTAAATTATTAAAAAATTCCTCATCGTCTTTTTTCTGCTGCTCTGCATTTAAGATTTTTTCATTTCGGCAGCTGTAATAATTTAACTCTAGTGTTTGTAAGGTTGGCCAATTCAAATCCCGTAAATCTTTCGCGTTATATTTTGAAAAACTGAAAGTACAACGTTGGATATTTAAGCAATATTTTTGCGTTTTTTTTACCAGTGGAGAAATTAATCGCGTAAATGGAAATGTGGGATGATGATTTCCAGTCGTGTTCAAATAAAATGCCAATGGAAATTCGACTGGCAAGTAAGTATCTTCTAATGCGCCCAATAGAGCATCACCAGCCTCCATCGGATTAAGCGTAAATGAGACGCCATCATATTTCTTTGAATTAACAGCAGAGACATGAGCGCTCTGATCTGATTTTTCTGATCGCCTGAGAAGCGTAATTTCGAGCAGTAAATTAGACATCCTTTCTCTCCTTTGGCCTACATTGCGCCAAACTAATGTTTATTCCTTTAATTTCCCTTTACTTAGGTCGATGCTCCATCCCTGATTCATCAATTAAGTCTGTAAAGGTACTTTAGCATAGCATAAACTCAAAAAAGATAAGGACTTTCCCTGTCAGTCTAATCCTAAATAAATGTAGGAAATTAGCGTAAACGCGCCCTTATCTCTACGCTTTTAAGTTAATCGTCTCTTCTTGCTCATAAGGTCCCCAGAGGTTTTTTCGGCGCTTTTAATAATATCGTTTGCTGAAGGTGGCTCTGGATTTTCATTATTTTTACGCAATGCATATAACGACCCAGCAGCGCGCTCTATTAATTTATCATCATACCCATGGCTGTTACCGCCCACAATGGGCAACTTCCGGCCCGTTGATAGATTTAAAACATGCAGTTCAAGCAACACTACAAAGGCAAGTTCTTTATCTTTCATGTTAGAAATTCGCAATCCTTCATAGGGATCTGCCTGTTGATAAAGCAACGCTGCTAATTTTTTTGCCTCGCTAAACTGTTCAACGGTCAACGGTTCAAATTTATTCATTAAGTTTTTAAACACACGGTCATTAACTGCACCTGTATGAGAATTGGTTGCATAAGTTTTTAAAAACGCCTCCATCTCATACTTAGTATTAGGATGATTAAACATGGCTGAATCAGCTTTTATCGCTTTATCTGTTCTAGGCCGCGTTGGTAACCGGTGAATGGTCATTTGAGCATTGCTATCTTTCATGACAATAGTTTTTGCACCTTCACTCGTAAAAGTCAGTTTTGCATTTTTACTTGCACCACTGGGGCGAACTATACTTTGCAGGCCACTGCCATCTCTTGCGTTTTGATTGATGCTATCTCGACTATATTTATCATCCAGCCTTGCCACTATTGAACGGTTTGTCTCTGGCTCCATCCAATCAGTTTTGAAAACTTTATCTTTTTCAAAGCGGATCGCCGTTTTATGAAACTCACCATGCACTGTTGTGGCAACCATTTTTCCTGTGTTCTTAATTTCTTGTTCTATTGTATTTAAATGTTCGGCAGATGATTTTATTGCATTATTATAATTGTAAATTAATTTGTTAAGCTCTATTGTTTCACCAGCAATAGACCCTTTCAATTCCGTAAGTTCAAGTCCTTGGCCAACAATGTGAGCTTTCTGCCCTACAACACCAAAGTAATCTGCCTCTCTGCCAAAGCTTGCTGAATTCTCAATCCTACTAAGTAATGTCTCAGTATCTGAATAATATCGCCAAATCGCCATTAATTCATCACGCTTTGCAATTAAGGCATTTTGCAGCTTTAAAAGACTGGCTTGTGCTGCTGTGACGCCTGACATATCGGCATCGGAACCTTGCCTAAGCAATACTTCTGGCTTGGTTCGTTCTAAAATAGCGTTTGCACTAGCTAAATTATTCGTCAAGTTTCCTTTTGCCTCTCGATAAGCATTCAAGTCCTTTTCCATCGCTAGTTTATCAAGGTTGAAACCACTGTACTTATGAAACCTACCAATTCTATAAGATCGATAAAAAGCTTGATTCGTACGTAAATCAGCAAAGTCTTCTGTCTCTCCTGGAGCAAGTCCCTGTACTTTGTCTAGAAATTTGTTATAACTGCTTTTCTTATCCTTTGCGCGGCTACTGGCAACAGCAGCCTTTTTCAAACCGTCCTCAAATTTTTTAAGTGGCTCTTCTTGTGAACCGGGATCCTTAAATGCACGTGGATTACGCACTAATAATTTCCGTATCTCAAAATCCTTTACGTTCTGTTTAATCGCCATGACTCTCCGAT
>CAIUAS010000108.1 GCA_903897205.1 uncultured Gammaproteobacteria bacterium | reverse complement strand
TAGTTTTAAATTAGTCTTCGCAGTTTGCTTAGCGGCTAATTTTCCTTGCGCGCCCTTGCCGGCACTACTCGCTTTTTTGATATTCACAACAGGTTTTTTAGCTGCTGTCTTTGCTTTAGTTACCTTAGCAGGAGATGCTTTTTTACTTGCAACTGGCTTACTGCTCATCACTTTCGATTTATTAGATTTAACAGCTTGCTTGAGTGCCTTTTTCTTGGTTACTACTTTAGCTACCGGTTTAGTAACTTTTTTGGCAACTTTTTTAACAGGTTTTTTAGCAACCGCCGTTTTTTTAGTAACCGTAGGTTTTTTAGCAATCACGGTTTTTTTAGCGATCACAGGTTTTTTACTTATTTTAGCGCGTTTTGGCGCAGGTTTTGCTTTTTTAACTTTAGCTGCAACTGCTTTTTTTACAGCGCTTGCTTTAGCTGGTTTAGCTGATTTAGTTATTAATCTGGTTGTTTTTGCTGTTTTTCCGCTTTTTTTAGCAGATGCAGATTTTTTCGCTTTAGTTGCCATGATATCTATCCTCCAAGACGATGTATCACAAAATTAGCACGTGCAAAATTAAACAAGCATCTATACCAAATTTATTTAAATTGCGCAACTGCAACTCTCGATATATGAGCTAAATCATGTTTAGTTTGAATATTTTTATAACCATTTTGTATAAGTAATTGCTTAACTATCGCTGCTTGATTATAGCCATGCTCTAATAGTAGCCATCCACCTGGTTTTAAATAGGGCTGCGCTTGTTCAATAATATCGCGGATATCAGCCAAACCCGCTTCTTCCGCAATTAATGCGGTCGCAGGTTCGTATAATTTAACTGTTTCACACCAAGACTTATCATTTTTATCAATATACGGTGGATTGCTGATAATTGCATCAAAACGCTGCTTGTCTAAGGGTTCGCACCAATTGCCTTGATAAAATTGCACATTGTGAACCTTTAATAATCGCGCGTTATCTTGAGCTACTTTTAATGCTGCTAGTATTTTATCCGTTGCAACAATACTCCAGCCAGGTCTTTCACTCGCTAACGCTAACGCAATGGCCCCTGACCCTGTTCCTAAATCTGCCACATGACAACACTCATCTTTTGGTAGCAGACTTAGCGTTGCCTCTACTAGACATTCGGTTTCGGGCCGAGGGATTAGCGTAGCGGGTGTTACTTGCAAATTTAAGGACCAAAATTCGCGATAACCTACGATATAAGCAATAGGTTCACCACTTGCGCGTCGTTGCATCAATTGTTCTATCGACGCTTGCGTCTCCGCATTGATAGATTCCGATAATTTTATATAAAGTTGCGGACGACTAATTTGCAAAGCATGAGCGACTAGTATTTCTGCATCTAAATTACCACTATCAATCGCTTTTAACTGCGCCTTTGCCCACAATAGAATATGGCGTAGTGTATTTGTCATTATAATTTTTCGACAGTGTCAGTCGCATTTACTTGCTTGCGCTGCTCGCGGCGGCGCAGATACGCAACAAATAAGAGAATAATAAATAAAGGCACTAGTATTGGAAATAAAATAGGAAATAATAGGGTTGCTAGCACAGTCCATATTAACGCTAATATCGCTAATACAAAAACACCAATACCTGTGAGTATAAAGGCTAATAGTATTGCTATACAAAAGACAACAATTGAAGCCACTATAAAACTCCAAATAGTCGCTGTAACCGCGATAGCGCCGCCTAATAAAAAGAAACCAATGTGCCATGCAATCACTAAAGAGATAATAGTTACCAGAGCTACTGTAAGAGTTTTTGGCATAGTTTTTCTCCAAAAAAAGTGGTTTTAAATAAATTAAACATCACTCAAGGTTGCTAATAAATCGGCTTGGTATTCTCTAATGAGTGGCTCAATGACCTGCCCCAATCCGCCTTCTATAATTTCTGGTAATTTATATAAGGTTAAATTAATCCGATGATCCGTTAAGCGTGTTTGAGGAAAATTATAAGTCCGAATACGTTCTGAACGATCGCCGGTGCCTACTAAATTACGCCGCGCTTCCGCTTCATTTTTTTGTTGTTTTGTTTGTTCAGCAACTAATAATCTTGCCTGCAATAATGACATGGCGCGTGCACGATTTTTATGTTGTGAGCGTTCATCCTGACATTCAACGACAGTGCCAGTAGGGATATGGGTGATACGAATAGCAGAATCTGTTTTATTAACATGCTGGCCACCCGCACCAGATGCACGAAAGGTATCCACTTTTAAATCAGCAGGATTAATCTCAATTGCATCTATTGTTTCTGCTTCGGGTAAAATGGCGACGGTGCACGTTGAGGTATGAATGCGCCCTTGCGCTTCGGTTTCAGGCACACGTTGCACTCTGTGGGCGCCTGATTCGAATTTCAAACGTGAATAAACATCCTGCCCCATAATCCGCGCAATAATTTCTTTAAAACCGCCATGTTCACCATGACTTGCACTAATAATTTCTACTAGCCAGCCAGATTTTTCTGCATAACGTGAATACATACGAAATAAATCCCCAGCAAAAATAGCAGCTTCATCACCCCCGGCTGCAGCACGGATTTCTAAGAATATATTGCGTTGGTCATTGGGATCTTGTGGTAATAATAATACTTGCAACTGCTGCTCTAATTCAATTTGTTTAGCTTGAGACTCTGCCAGCTCCTCTTCAGCTAAGGCTTTCAATTCGACATCTTCTTCTTGCAATAAAGCTTTTGCATTTTCACTCACAGTTAAACAATTTTGATATTGTTGATAACATTTTACTAAGGGTTCTAACTGAGCATATTCTTTCGATAATTCACGAAAGCGTGTTTGATTATTAATAACGATGGGTTCAGCTAATAATGCTGCCACTTCTTCATGGCGTTCAACTAGAGTTATTAATTTATTTTCGATAGAAGATTTCATAATTTTTTTCTTACTGAAGTAATTAGTTAATCTGTAAATTTATTTAAGTTTAAAATAACATCCATGCTTACCGTACAAAACGTATAACAAGTAGGTAAAATTGGCTATTTTTTATACTGCATTCCTGATTACAAGTCGAGCTTTAATATTTCCTGCAAACTTATGAGAAAATTACCATTGCCTGCCAATAGCTTAATGGATTATCTTAACAAAGCACTACCTAACAAATTAAGAGGAGTTCTTTATGAAAAAAATCTTAAGTATATTTATACTTTCAATGGCTGGTTTATTAGTAGGTACTAATGTTGCTTCAGCTAGCGTTTTTAGCGATACACAGGGCGAAAACCCTTGCTTATTTGGTTTAAGCAATCTTAAAAGCCATGGCTTTTCTGAAAACAGCACTTATACCACCGAACAAATTCACCATTTATTAAGAGATATTGATGTGGAAGCGCGCAATGTTGAAACATTAGCACCAGGCCAAAGTTATCAATTAGCATACAGCTGCTATGTTGATCATAATCTTGCTCGTGCAACCTTACAGGCCCTACCCGTTGGTAACCCAAACCATGTTATCACCAATATTTATTGGTCAACTACCAAACCAACATTTTAATAAACGTATACTCTCGCCGCGTTTCATTGTTAGGAGTTGTTGCAATGGCTCAAATTTCTAAAAGCCATTGCGCTACTTCCAACACATCCTCTTGCTTATTGTAAGCCGCTTTCCGTAATTGCACACTGGGAGTATGCAGCAATTTACCCGTTAGATTATTCGCCAATCGATTTAACACTTGCTCGGGCGACATGCCATTATGTAAACACTGCATTGCTTTAGCTAATTCAGCGTTGCGAACGCTTTCCGCTTTTTTACGATACGAGGATATAACAGGCGCGGCTTCAAGCACTCTTAAAGTGCCCATGTAGTGCTTCACTTGCATCTCAATGAGTTCTTCTGCTTGTTTTGCCGATTCGTGCCTATTGTGAATATTCTGTGCAACCATTGCTTGTAAGTCTTCTAACGTGGACACGTAAACATCATCCAACTGGCTAATTTCAGGCTCTATATCTCTTGGCACAGAGAGATCTACCATAAACATAGGCCGATGCTTGCGTATTTTAAGGGCGCTTTCAACGAGTCCTTTCCCAATGATTGGCACAGGACTAGCTGTCGCTGCAATGACAATATCTGCTTGAGAGAGATATTGGCCCATATCCGCCAAACGAATAGCCGTCCCTTTTAATTGTTTTGCTAATGCCTCCCCTCGCGCGAAGGTACGATTGGCAACAATAAACCGAGCAACTCCCTCTGATTGCAAATATTTAGCCACCGGCTCAATAGTCTCACCCGCGCCAATAAAAAGGACTGTTGCTTGACTGAGATCAGCAAAAATGCGCTTGGCTAAATTAACGGCGGCGGCAGCAAATGAAATAGGGTGCATACCAATGGCGGTTTCAGTACGGACTTGCTTGCTCATCGAAAAAACATAATTCGCCAGCCTTCGTAATTGATTGCCTAAGGTGCCCGCCGCTGCCGCTAAAAAAAAAGCTTTTTTGACCTGCCCCGCGATCTGCGTTTCGCCTAGCATGATGGAATCCAAGCCGCTAGCGACTCGTAAGAGATGCCGAACAGCCGCATCGTTATAATGGGTATATATACAAGGTTGAATGCTAGCGATAGGTAACTTTCTTTGCTGATGCAACCAATCAATAATGGCAATCGGCTCTGCATTAATACAATAAAACTCGGTGCGATTACAGGTAGAAAGGATGGCTGCTTCCTTAATTTGGGTGTGTTCCAGCAAACTTTGCAAAGGTTCGGCTATATTTTCAGGCGAAAAAACCAATTGCTCCCGCAATGCAAACGGGGCTGTTTGATGATTAATACCGCAGGCAAGTAATGTCGACATATTTTTTTTCAATCTGGTGCGCAAACCTATTGTATCAACAATCAACCTCGCGCAAAATAATTTGAGCTAACTTTCTCTTAATTCTTTTACTCTTTAACACTAAACTCTATGAAAAAATTGTTGCTTTTGGCATTGATGCTACTATTAACAGGCTGTCAAACACTTTCTACCCGTGGGTATATGGCCGACGGTAAGCCTTTAGGTAACCACTATTTACCTTGGCGACAGCGCTTAAAACAACTTAATTCTCTCTCGGCATGGAATGCCAGCGGTAGTATTGCCGCACGCAACCAAATCAAAGGTGGCTGGAGCGCTTCTTTTAACTGGCAACAACAAAACCGTACTAACTATATCTTAGCGCTGTTTGGACCACTAGGCACCAATCATATTGAAATTGACGGCAAACCAAACAACATTACGCTTAAAACGAGCCGCCAAACCTATATTGCTAACAACCCTGAAACCTTGTTGCAGCAACAAGTAGGCTGGCGATTGCCAGTGTCTAATCTGCCTTATTGGCTACGCGGGTTACCAGCGCCCTATTCTCATGCAACACACTACTCACACGACATGAATAATCATATGGTGTATTTAGCGCAAGATGGCTGGGAAGTAAGGTATTTACGCTATGTTTCAGTTAACGGTATAGATGTTCCTGACAGAATACTATTAACCAATCCGCCTTGGGTTGCACATATTGTTATTCATCAATGGCAGCTTAATTAATACACTCTAAGCAAGTGAGCATAACCAAAAAAGCCATGAAAAGTTTTGATAAAATGTATTTTTATCATTTATAATCCTATACAGCATAGTTAATGGCTAATATAGTTTAATAGAACAACAAAGGAGGGAAGCCATATCATAAAAATATTTTAAAAGGTGAATTTATGACAATTAAATTTAGTTTAGAAATTCCTAAAGGTTCAAAAGTAATTGTGCCTAGCAGTATGGGTTCCGATGTGCAGGCTCAGGGTCAGGCCGTCGCGGCCGATGTCCATGGCCGAACCGGCCCCATCCAGCAACCAGCCCCAGCCGCCGCAGCGGTGCTCGCGCCCATG
>CAIUAS010000107.1 GCA_903897205.1 uncultured Gammaproteobacteria bacterium | reverse complement strand
TTGTTGTTTTTCTTGGTTTGATACTTCATTTTGTACTGCATTAGACTCATTAATTAAGGCATGTAAATCATTTAAGTATTCTTGAGCTAATAACTGAATAGTATTTAACTGGTGATAATGAGTGCTGTATGTCCAAATCACTTTCAATTTCTTATTGTTGATAACGGCATCCACATTTAACAAATGAGTGCGTGAATTTTCAGGATCTGAAACAAGCTTTAATTCCTCAAACTTAAAAATATCATTCTCAAATACCTGGTCGAATTGTCCCCAATAATTGAAAACAACCTCTGAGTTACGAGTAAAATTTATTTTTCTCAAATAACGCAGTAAACCATAGCCAATACCGTTATTAGGGATATTATCTAATTGCTGCTTGACCACTTTTAAAGTATCCCATAGCGACACCGGAATATTGGTAACATAAATAGGATACAGGCTAGTAAACCAACCTATTGCTTTTGGTAAATTGAGTGTTTCAGAAAATTCTTCCCGCCCATGGCTTTCAATATCCAACCGAATTTCATTCGCGTTTAGCCAGGTTGCCAATCTTCTCGCTAGTAGTGCGATTAATAGTTCATGTAGCTTAATCTTATATTGTGCTGGCATGGTATAAAGCAGTTGCTCTGTCTCTTGTTCATTAAGCTCAATTGAAAACGTAGCGTCAAACTTCTCTAAATTTGGGCCCATTCTATAGTCAACAGGCAATACCATCTGTTTATCCATTTCATGCCAAAATCGATCTTCGGATTGGGCTTTAGCCGTATTAGCATAGTCAAAAAGCAATTTGATCCAGTGCTGATAAGAATTACCAGCAGGAAGAGATCGCTTTAATGGCGCTTTAAAAATCAGTCCTTGGTAAAGTTGCTGTAACCCTTCTAATAAGATACGCCAAGAAACGCCGTCTATGATGAGATGATGGATGGCAATCATGAGCTTAGCAGATGCCGGAGAATGCCCGATAAAAATAGCGGCTTTTACTAAAGATCCCTTTGTTAAATCAAAGTTATCTTGTAAATGATATTTCCAATATTCAGCCAGGGCATTGAATTTTTCAGAATCGATGTTCGAAGAATTGATGAAGTTAACCACTTTATCATGACTTTTTTTATTGTTAGCATAAAATTGCTGCCAATTTTGATCAGCGGTTTTAAACCGCAAACTTAATGTATCATATTTTCTTAATATTGCTTGAAAGCAATTTTCGAGTAATTGTATATCGATGGGTAATCGAAGCGTTAATGAACAAACTTGACTGAATTTTTCTTTATTAATAAAAGTTTGTTCAAAAAACCAGGCTTGAATAGGTGCCAACTCAAAATGCTGATGAAGCGTTAATTTTTTTTCTTTACGCACTACCGTTTTTTTAACATGTTGTGCGAGTTCAGCAATCGTAGGATATTGAAAAATGTCTCTTACCGTAAAGGATAGATCCCTATCATGCGCTTTAGCGACAACTTGCATTGCAATGATAGAATCACTGCCTAAAGCAAAAACATTTTCATCAATGCTAATATCTTTAATTCTTAGTACTTTTTTCCAGATTTGCGCTAAGCTATCTTCGATCTGAGAAGTCGGCTTTCTTATATTGCTTATTGGCCTTTCTAAATTTTCGCTTTTATTTAATAATGCCGGCCTATCAATTTTTCCATTAAGCGTAATAGGAATATGGTTAACTTCGTAAAACTTGGTGGGAATCATATAATCCGGCAGGATTTGTCTTAAATGATCTTGTAACGCCGCCGGATCTATTTTGGTAGTTTTATTTATTCGGCTCTTTTTTAAATAATAAGCTTCTAGTTGTTTCCGTTCATCTACTTCTTTTATACACGCAACTGCCTGTTCTACTTGAGGGCACGCCATTAACGCCGATTCAATCTCACCCAGCTCAATACGATAACCACGGATCTTAATTTGATCATCCATGCGGCCAATATATTCCAAATTGCCATTTGCTAACCAGCGAACAAGATCGCCTGTTCTATAGAGCCGTGATAACGATTTTTTATTAAATGGATTTAGAATAAATTTGGTTTTTGTTAGTTGTGGAAGATGTAAATAACCCTTCGTAACACAGACACCACCTATCAAAAGTTCACCTATCACCCCAATGGGTAGGGGTTGCAAGTTCTTATCAACTACATAAACTTGGGTGTTATTAAGCGGCTTACCAATAGGCGCTATTGATCCCTGATTCTTTATTTTCTCAATTTTATAAGCAGTTGCCCAAACTGTTGTCTCTGTAGGCCCATATAAATTCCAGCAACTTGAGCTTATTTCATTTAATTTAGTGGCTAAATTTTTACTTAGCGCTTCTCCTGTTGAAAGAATCGTCATATTAGATTTATTCTTCCAGCCGCTATTGAGTAGCATCTGCCAATAGGCAGGCGTTGCCTGCATGATGGTTACCTGATATTTATCCAGTGCCTGCATGATTTCATGCGCTTGTAATTTACTAGCATCGTCCGCAAGTACAAGCTTCCCGCCGGTAATCAGCGGTAAATAAATATCAATCACGGATATATCAAATGTTATAGGTGCAATCGCAAATAAAGTGTCTTTCTCGCTGAAATTGAATAGCTGGCGCACCGTCAGGAGTAAATTTATTAATGCTGGATAAGGAACCAGCACCCCTTTAGGTTTGCCTGTGGAACCTGAAGTATAGAGAAGGTAAGCAGCATTTGGCTGGCGAGACAATTTTATTGGTTGATTATATCTTTTATTTTGAATGTCGTACTGCTCTTGTTCAAGCAAGATTATTTTTTGTTTTCGAAATAAGTTCTCTCGCCTTTTAAAAATAGTCGTTTGAGTAAGAATAAATTTTAAATTAGTGTCTGATAAAATGTAATGCAAACGTTCATCTGGATACGCGGGATCCAAGGGTACATAAATACCGCCTGCTTTCAAAATAGCTAACAATCCGATTACCATTTCTAAACTACGTTCCACGCAAATAGCAATCAAATCACCTATTTTAGCTCCCTGCCCTTGTAAATAATTTGCTAGCCGATTTACTTTTTGCTCTAGTTGTTGGTAAGTCAACTGATGTTGGCCAAAAATGACTGCCGCGTTGCCTGGCATCTTTTTTACTTGTTCTTCAAATAATTGCGATATTGTTTTGTTTTGCGGATATTTTACTTTTGTCGCTGTTTTATTCCACTCAATCAGTATTTTTCTTTGTTCTTGCGCCGTTAATAATGGCAACTTGCTAATATATTTTTTTGGATTATCAATCACGCTCTTTAAGAGAGTCTGGAGGCCTTGCATTAAATTTTTTAAAGAGATTTCAAAATCCTTATTCAAAATTTTCTTATCAACATGCAGCTGAAAGCTATTGCTCTTAATTGATATTATGATGGGATGCGATGAATCTAGCCTTCGGATTTCTTGTTCTGGTTCCCCTAATATTAATCCGATAGGAATTCTCTGATGTACTTTTTTGAGTTCGGGATAACGGGCAAAAATATCTACAAGAAAGGTGCTCTTTTGTTCTATGATTGCGCGCTGGTTTTCAACGCTTTGTAACGCCTGCTTAAAATTAAGCTCATCCTTAAATTGTAAAGTTAGTGGCACATAGGATGCTATTAACCTATGGATTCTGTCTACACGCTGTGTTAGCGGAGGATAGGTTACGTCAATGCTAACGACCTCTTGGGCATTAATTCGAAATAAATAAATCAAAAAAGCCGTTAATATGACATTTTCAAAATTTTGCGTCGTTGAGAAATGTTTTCTAAATTTATTTAATAGTTTTGGCGAAAATTTACAGCTTGAAAAATAAACAGGCTTATAATCGTATTGAACATTTTCAATGAATAAAAATGGTAACGGGACTGCTTTTAATTGGGTAAGCTGTTGCAACCAAAATTCT
>CAIUAS010000106.1 GCA_903897205.1 uncultured Gammaproteobacteria bacterium | reverse complement strand
CGTTTATTAATTATTTTTATCAGCTTCATAATAAGTATTAATCTTAGTCAAGCTGAACCATTGGCCTTAACCGCAGAGCGGATAGGCTTTTTGCAAGCGCAATCCGCCTTAGTTCATGGCAATGAGTTTAATTTTAAAATTTTTAGCAGCCAGTTGCACCAATATATCCTTTATCCTTATTTGCAATACGATGCCATTACGCATCCATTAACAATAGCAAAAGCGTCTCAAGTAAATTATTTTTTAAAAACCTATGCCGACACACCATTAGCTGAACATTTACGTACAGAGTGGTTAAACGTGCTTGCGAATAATCAACAATGGCAGGGTTTTCTTAACTATTATCGGCTAGCTAATAATACAACCTTGCAATGTTATTACGCACAAGCGCTATGGGAAACTCAACAAAAATCCCTTGGTTTTAAGGAGATTTCTAAAATATGGTTGAACACTAACTTATTACCAGAAGCTTGTATGCCTATGTTAAAAAATTGGCGCGCATCAGGAGAGTTAACCGCAGATTTAGCCTGGCAGCGTGTCCAGCTAAATATTACAACCAATCAACCTATCGATAAAAAATTATTAACATTATTACCAATCGCCTTGCAAACGCGAGCTCGTTTTTGGGAAGCTGTTAGAAAAAATGCTGAATGGGTGATTAAAAAGCCTGCTTTATTTGCCGCAAATGATAAATATACGCACGAAATATTATTAGATAGCGTTACTCACTACATTAATCAAAAACCCCAACAGGCCGCAGCAGCTTGGGGAGTGTTACAAAATCAATATGATTTTTCGCCGGCAGAACAGCAAATCATTATTCGTAAAATTGCGATTGAATTAGCGCGCAGTGCCGATCCAGTCGCCTATCTGTGGTTAAGTAAAATTAAGCCGATCTATGTTAATGAGCTTGTCAAAATATGGCGTATTCGTACTGCCCTCATTCACCAAAATTGGCCTATGGTAAATACAGAAATAAATCAATTACCGCTTAATGAACGTCAGCAACCTATTTGGCGATATTGGCATGCGCGCGCATTGGCTAAAACAGGGCAGTTAGCGCAAGCCAATTTAATCTATCACCAGTTAGCCCAACAAGTTAATTATTATGGTTTATTAGCGAGCGAGCAATTGCACATTCATTATCAGCCGTTGCTTGAAACGAATGGGCTTGATAAGCAAAGGATCTTAAATAAAATAAATACTATTCCCGCGTTACAAAGAGCGCATGAACTTTACGTGCTAAAAATGGTGGTAGATGCAAGACGCGAATGGCAGTGGGCTATTAAACAAATGAATCCATTAGAATTACGAACGGCCGCCGAACTTGCTATGCAATGGAACTGGTTCGATCGTGCTTTAATTACAGCCGCTAAAGCAGGTGATTATGATTTCACGGTGCGATTCCCATTGGCCTATCGGCAACAAGTTATTTTAGCAGCCCAGCAGGTAAATCTAGATCCTGCTTGGATGCTTGCAATTATGCGCCAGGAAAGTGGTTTTATGCCGGATGCTAAATCAAGTGTAGGCGCGTTAGGATTAATGCAAGTGATGCCTGCCACAGCAAGGTTAATAAGCGCTAATTTAAGCGACTATGGTATGTTGGATATTAATACCAATATTAATTTAGGTACTCGTTATTTAAAGCAGCTTTCAAATGAGTAT
>CAIUAS010000105.1 GCA_903897205.1 uncultured Gammaproteobacteria bacterium | reverse complement strand
TCTGCCACTCCGGTATGGGCAGCCGATTTAATAGATGTTTATCAACAAGCGGCGCAAAGCGATCCTGTTTATCAAGCCGCTGTTTCTACACGATTATCTCATCGCGAAGCATTACCACAAAGTATTGCTGGCTTACTACCTAACCTCTCTGGCACCGCTAACACCACCGGCAATCGCGTTGGCACTTCAAATGCAAAAACTTTACGCAGCTTAGAGGGCACCTCTAATTATAATTCCAAGGGTTACACCCTGACTTTAACGCAACCTTTATTAAATTTTGCGAATTGGGCGCAAGTAAGCCAAGCCAACTACACGGCAAAACAAGCTGATGCTAGCTTAGCAGCTGCCGCGCAAGATTTAATAATCCGTGTTGCTCAAGCGTATTTTAATGTTTTGTATGCGCAAGATAATTTGCAATATGTACAAGCCGAAAAAACAGCTTATGCTAAACAATTAGATCAAATAAAAGCGCGTTATAGTGTGGGCTTAGATGCCATCACTTCTGTTTATAATGCACAAGCTTCTTATGACTCAACGGTTGCTCAAGAAATTGCTGCACAAAATACCTTGCATGACAATCAAGAAACATTGCGTCAATTAACTGGCCAAACTTATCCATCCCTCGCTAATTTAAAAATTGAATTGCCTTTATTAACGCCGCAACCCAACGATGTTGAGCAATGGGTTAACACAGCAACTCAGCATAATTCGCAGTTAATTGCCTCTACTTATTCAATGGAGGCCGCACGACAAAATATCAAAGCCAACTTTGGCAATCATTTACCTACCTTGAATGCGGTGAGCAGTTATGGCCGCACTAGTAATAATGGCCTTCAAAGCATCAACCAAGATACACGCACCATTGGCTTACAACTTAGTGTACCTATCTTTTCAGGCGGCTTAACTAGTTCCAGAGTACGCCAAGCTCAAGATGATTTTCAAACAGCGAGCGCAAATCGCGAAAATCAATATCGACAAACCATGGTTACCACCCGTCAGAAATTTAATGATGTGTTAGCAGGTATCAGTAAAATTGAAGCAGATCGCCAAGCAACCCTATCCGCGCAAAGCTCATTAGATAGCACGCAAGAATCCTTTAAAGTAGGCACACGTACCATTGTTGATGTATTAAATGCAGAACAAGCTTTATATCAAACAAAAAGTAATTATTCGCAAGATGAATATACTTACTTACTAAATACTTTATTGCTAAAGCAAGCCTCTGGCACATTACGTCCCAGTGATTTAGCTGAAATTAATAATTGGTTACATGGCGTGGATAAACGTAACCAAACGTTAGTGAGCACTCAGCTTGCGACGCCCGATTTAACTAGCGAAAAACCAGCTAAAAAATCAACCCATCACAAGACAGTTAAAAAATCGCCGAAGCACCCTAAAAATTAATCAGCTATCTATTAAGCAATGAATACACTAGCGCTAATTGCTTAATCAATGCGCCGCGATTTTGCTCAATTACGCGCAATCCCGCATTGCGCATCTGCTGATATTTCTTTCTATCTTGCAGCGTATTCATTACTTGAGCGGCTATTTCCTCGCTATTTTGTACAGTGATTAAAGCGCCCGCTTCTTTTAATTGTTTTTCAATAACCGCGAAATTAAACATGTGTGGGCCAGTCAACACTGGCAGGCCTAATGCGGCGGGCTCTAGTGGATTATGGCCGCCTGTTTTAACAAGGCTGCCACCAACAAAAGCAATGTCAGCACTCGCGTAAAAAAGCAATAATTCTCCCATGCTATCACCTAAGAAAATTTCCGTTGCTGACGTACAAGCGATTTGCTTGCTGCGTAAAACGATTTGTTCGCTGTATTTACCGCATAAATCTGCCACCTTAGTAAAACGTTCCGGATGACGCGGTACTATTATTAATAACAGCGTTGGCATTTGTTTACGTATTCGCTGAAAGGCATTTAAGATTATTTCTTCTTCACTTTCATGCGTGCTTGCTGCAATCCACACCGGGCGCTCTCCGCTCCATTGCTGACGCAATAAATTGGCACGCGCCGTTAAATCGCCAGGTAATTCTAAATCAAATTTAATGCTACCCGTTACCCGCAGGCGTTCACGCGGCAAGCCTAATTCAATAAAACGTTCGCCATCTTCCGCATTTTGCGCGGCAATTAAAGTAATATTATTTAATAATGAACGGGTAAAATTTCCTAAGCGTCGATATCCTGCCGCTGATTTTGCTGATAAACGTGCATTAACCACTAGCACCGGAAGTTTCTGTTGAGAGCAAACATGTAATAAATTAGGCCAAAGTTCAGTTTCTACTAACACCAATAGTCGTGGCTGCATTTTTTGTAAAAAACGTTGGAGGATACCGGGTACATCATAAGGCACATAAATATGACAAACCGCATCGCCGAAAATCGCTTTAACACGCTCGGCGCCTGTTGGTGTCATCGTTGTCACCAGCAGAGGTGTCATTGGATATTGTTGCTTTATTTTTTTAATTAAAGGAGCAGCAGCTAATACTTCACCCACCGATACCGCATGCACCCAGATACTGCCTGCTGTTACTGCTTTTAATGAATAAGCAAAACGCTCAGGAATACGTTGACGATAAGCGGGATTTTTCCGCGACTTCCAAAATAAACGCAATACAATAAAAGGCAGCGCCAGATAAAATAAAACAGTATAGAGATAACGCATAATATATGTCATAGGTTGTTATAATTTAATGGGCTAAGCTTAATAGAGATTTAACTATACGCAAAGCGTTTCATGCGAAGCACACCGAGTATATATTAAAACCTTAAGTTGCATGGAAAATACCTCTTTCACTGCTTCAATACTTTATTGAACGCTAACATCCTGTTAATCTTGCTCTAACTTTAATTATTACTTAGATAAACATATGACAACTTGGTTAGGAAAAATTATAGGCGCAATTTGCGGCTTCTTACTTTTTGGTCCGCTGGGACTCATCCTGGGCATTTTCATTGGCCATTTCTTTGATAAAAGTTTGTCGCAAACTAATCAGCATAATGCACAAAGTCAGCAAGTTTTCTTTCGCACGACTTTTTTAGTCATGGGGCATATTGCTAAATTAGACGGACGCGTCTCTGAAGCTGAGATCCAAACGGCCCGCAATATTATGCAAAAAATGGGCCTTAATGAAACCCTCAAAAAGCAAGCTATGGAATATTTCCAACAAGGCAAGCAGCCTGATTTTGATTTAAATGCCGCTCTCACGGAATTAAGTCAAGCTAGCCATCGTAATAAAGTATTACTTAGAATGTTTTTAGAAATTCAATTACAGGCCGCTCTAGCAGACGGTGGTTTAACTCCCAGCAAACAAAATGTTCTCCAGATTATTTGCCAACGCTTAGGATTTGCACCAGTCAACTTTGGCTTTTTTGAAGATATATTTAATTTTCAACGTCAATACCAACAATATAATCAACAGTCTTATCGACAACCCCCGCCTCGTTCTTCATTACGCTTAGAAGACGCTTATGAATTATTAGGCGCTCCTTCAACTGCAACGGATGTCGAAATCAAACGCGCTTACCGCCGTCAAATGAGCCAACATCATCCAGACAAACTTGTCTCCAAAGGTCTACCTGAAGAGATGATTAAATTAGCCACAGAAAAAACGCAAAACATTAAAGCGGCCTATGAACAAATATGCGCAGCTCGCGGAATTAATTAATCCTACCTCATACGAAAGTCTGATTAACCAATCAACCATGGAAATAAAAAAGGCGCCATTAAGGCGCCTTCCAAATTAAAGCCAAACTTTATTTAGCTTTACGGCCACGTGTTTCAGTGGTTTTCTTCACTGCTGTTTTTTTAGCAGCTGGCTTTTTAGCAACTATTTTCTTAGCAACTGTTTTCTTAGCAACCGCTTTTTTAGCAGCTGGCTTTTTAGCAACTACTTTTTTAGCAACTGTTTTCTTGGCAACTGCTTTTTTAGCAACTGGCTTTTTAGCAACTGTTTTCTTAGCAGCTGGACGACCACGTTTAGCAGCAGTTGTTTTAGCAGCAGCTGTTTTAGTAGCTGGACGTCCGCGTTTAGCAGCAGTTGTTTTAGTAGCTGTTTTTTTTGTTGCAGCTTTTTTTATCATAAAAGTTATCTCCTCTAATTGTTGATGGAGAAGCTTTACTAAATCCTGTTTAGAGAAAGCTCCTGTTTATTTCTAAACGCTTTTATTGTATAAGCAAAACGCTTGACAAGCAATATCTCTTGTATTAGCACAATTAGCGCTATTTAATTCCCTAAATAATCTCTTTTTATTTAATTAAGTATAGCGCTCTTTTAAAGAATAGCTTGCTTGCTCAATTTGGCATTAAGTATTTAGCATTTTTTGGCCTTGCCAATTAATTTAATAACATTCGCTTGGATATTATTAAATAAGCTGTCAAACTCGCGCAAACAGTAATGCTAGCAATTAAAAATTAAACACGGCAAATAGCGTTTCGTTAATAATAACTTCACGTGACATCCGTTTTCATTAAACCATTAACCTTAATCACTACGTACTATCACTAACTTGCATTAACCTCTGACTTTCGGTAATGTCTCATAAAATTTTAGTTCACTGACAGGATAGTATGTCTAATAAACTTATTTCCGCCTCTATATTATCTGCGAACTTCGCTTGCCTTGGTGAAGAAGTACAAAATGTATTAAATGCAGGAGCCGATTTAATTCATCTTGATATAATGGACCATCACTACGTACCTAATTTAACTTTTGGCCCGCTGGTATGCCAAGCACTAAGAGATTATGGTATCAACGCACCCTTTGATGTGCATTTAATGGTTAAACCAGTTGATTCATTAATTAAAAGTTTTGCTAAAGCTGGCGCAACTACCATTACCTTTCATCCAGAAGCATCCGAACATCTTGATCGTAGTTTGCAATTAATTCGCGATCACGGCTGCCGTGCAGGGCTTGCATTTAACCCCGCCACGCCACTTTATTATTTAGACTATGTCATGGATAAATTAGATAGCATCCTCATTATGTCGGTTAACCCGGGTTTTGGTGGACAAACATTTATTCCGCAGGCTTTAAAAAAAATTAAACAAGCCGACCAGCTGATTAAACAAAGCCAAAAGGACATTCAATTAGCAGTAGATGGTGGCGTTAAAATCAATAATATTCAGCAAATAGCCCAAGCAGGCGCCAACACTTTTATTGTAGGTTCTGCTATTTTTAATGCGCCAGACTACGCTGCTGCGGTACAGCAACTTAAAACCGAACTAGCAAAAAATTAACTCCTTGCCCATGGATACTATTATGAAAAAATTACTAAAAATCAGCTTATTATTTTTTAACTTATGTTTATTAACCGCTTGCGTGACCACACAAAATTACCAGCAAGCATTGAGTGAGTGGCAAGGCGAAAACATTCAGCATTTAATAAATATATGGGGATATCCCGATGCTGGCGTAAAATTACCTAGCGGTAACACCGTCTATATGTACACCCGCGAACAATCTTATGTTACCCCTGCATCACCTGCGATGACGCCCACCATTATTAACGTGCCTGGTTCTCCTATGGCGGCAACTTCTTATAATGGTGAATTTATTGGCGGACGCACCATTAATCTTTACTGTCGCACTTGGTTTGAAGTGAATCCTAAAGGCATTATTGTTAATAATCGTTTCCAAGGTAATAACTGCATTGCCAGCAAAAAGAATCAGTGGGCACCGGCTAGTTAAGCACTTATCTTTTAAATTTTTACTACTTAATTAAGGAACGCAGAAAAACTTTGTCTTTCTGCGTTTCTGAGGTAGTATGCAGGCAATCAATAATGAGTAGACCTTATTATTAAATGAAACGTTACCTATTCAGCACCATTATTTGCTTCACTTTCTTTCCGTCGGTACATTTATCTGCCGCTGAAATTAATGATATTCCAACTCGCTTAGGTTGGGTTTACCTACCGGCAACAGAAAATATTTGTTGTGGTTATTACCTTGACCCGCTAGCTAATTTTGGCAATAAGCCATTGCCTTCATTAATGACCACGCCCATTACTATTAATGCTGACAAAGGTACAT
>CAIUAS010000104.1 GCA_903897205.1 uncultured Gammaproteobacteria bacterium | reverse complement strand
CGATCTTAGGTTTTACTTGGTTGGTGATAATTATCTATGGTGATGCGCTTATATCACCGTTTGGCACGGCCTTTATTTATACCGCTGCTACCGGCCGTGTTAATTATGCGATGAGCCAAATAGGGTTTTTTTCGCCAGGATTTAAAAAATTAAATAGGCACAGCGTGCCAATGCGTGCCATTTTATTTAACTATGTGGTAGGTTTATTTTTGTTTCTGCCATTTCCAGGCTGGCAAACAATGGTTAGTTTTATTATTTCCTGCTTTGTTATTTCTTATTGTGTGGGCCCACTTTCGTTAGTTGCTTTGCGTAAGTCTCATCCATTGCAAGAAAGACCATTTCGGTTGCCCTGCGCTAATTTTTTTGCTGTGCTTGCCTTTTATATTTGTAATTTATTAGTGTTTTGGACGGGCTGGCAAACTGTTTACCATCTATTGATTGCAATGCTGATTGGCTTTGCGGTGTTTATTTATCGCAGTATGAAATCAGAGGATAAGCAGGAACATTGGCAATGGCGAACAGCGCGTTGGTTAATTCCCTATCTGATGGGTGTTGGGATAATTTCTTATCTAGGATCATTTGGCGGTGGTATTAATGTTATTAAGTTTGGCACCGATTTTATTGTTATCGCAGTATTTACCATAATTGTTTATTCTGCGGCGATGCGTTCGACTAGATTAAATATTACTGAAGCTGAAAACGCCTTACTTATTAATTCTAAATAAAAACGCAAAACCTCAACGGGTTTGGTATATTCTATTGTTGCAGTAATTTAAGCATCCACACTTTTATCAATAGTTTAAATTGTTATCGCTGACTAGCGCAGCGATAACTAACAGTCTATACAAAATGAAATATTAATTGGCTAAGAGCATAACCACCAACAACTAACCAGATAAATAAAAATAAAGATAAATAGAGTGGTTTTAATCCCAATTGTTTCACTTTGGTAAGGTTGGTTTCAATTCCTAAAGCAGCCATCGCTAAGGTAAGTAAAAAAGTATCGGCTTGATTAATAACATTTACAACACTGTTGGGAAGCCATTGCAAGGAATTAAATCCAACCACAACGATAAAGATTACAGCAAACCAGGGAATAGTTGCTGATACTTTGTGCTGTATTTTTTGTTTGGCGCTGCGTATCAGGCAAATGCTTAATATTATTAACGTTGGCGCTAATAACATCACGCGCGTCATTTTTACAATGACGGCGATGTCGCCTGCTTGTGGTGTTACTTCTGAACCTGCAACTAGTGCCTGCGCCACTTCGTGAATAGTAGCGCCAGCATATATCGCATAATGGGTATTATCTAAACCCAGCCAACCTGTATGTTGTAGAAAGGGGTATAGAAACATGGCTGTGGTGCCAAATAAAACCACGCTGATAATGGCAAGCGCCGCTTTATGTGGTTCACTTTTTAATACGCCCTCAGTGGCTAAGACTGCAGCGGCGCCACAAATTGCTGCGCCGCTACTGATTAAAAGAGAGGTGTCGCGATCTAATTTAAAAAGTTTTACGCCGACCAAAGTGCCAATTAATAGGGTTAAACTGACAATTAATAAATCTAGAACAAATCCACCTAAGCCCACTGCAGCCACTTGTTGGAAGGTCAA
The DNA here is from genome assembly GCA_903897205.1 of uncultured Gammaproteobacteria bacterium. Lineage (GTDB taxonomy): Bacteria > Pseudomonadota > Gammaproteobacteria > CAIUAS01 > CAIUAS01 > CAIUAS01. The sequence continues at coordinate 7,582 of CAIUAS010000104.1, read as the reverse complement.
ACGAAAGCCATAAAAAATAATAGCTAGGCGTAAGATGCGTTTGGCGATAAATTCAATGCCCGGGGCCCATTCGTGCGGCAAATGACGACGCAGCGTGCTACCGTAAATCATGCCTAGCACAACTGCAACAACTAAGGGACTGATCCCTTTTTCTATAATCCAGTGCAGACTCGCTAGATAGTAACTAGATAAGGCAAATAAACAAGTGAAAAAAATTCCGTTAAAGGTGTGGTGGCGGTTTTCTTTCGAAAATGACATGTTTTTAATCCGAAGTTATATTAACTTTTGTATTATGAGGCGGGATCGGTATATAAAAAAATAGCTAATTATTAATTCTCCTCAGTATAGCTGACGCTATTAATAATTTAAATAAGTAAATTACTAACTATTTTTTAGAGTTCTGTATCTAAAGGAAGAAAGGTTTTTTTTTCTGAAGAATAATTATAAATCACCCCTTCTTGAATTTCAAAAAACCATAAATTAAGAGAGAGTTTATTTTGAGCTATTTTCTCTTTTAACCAGGGAAAGGTTAAGCAATTTTTATATGAAGTTAATAAGGCTTCTTTGGCGCAAGCGTCAGTCTCTTGAGAGGTGTTGGCATTAATCTTAATTAAGTTAATCCAGTTGCTAATAAAGTCATCTTGTTGCAGTTGTTGTTGGTTGAGCAAAGCATGTATGCCGCCGCACTGACTATGGCCCAAAATAATAAGGTGTTTAATATTTAAATAGCAAATACCAAATTCTAACGCGGCGCTAGTGCCGTGATGGGCTTCATCATTTTCATAGGGTGGAACGATGTTGGCAACATTTCTGAGTACAAATAAATCACCAGGATCGCATTGTAATAAGAGGGCGGGATCTACGCGGGAATCGCAACAAGCAACGATCATGATTTCTGGCTTTTGACCATGCTTGGCCAATTTATGGAGAAGCGTGTTGTTCTCCACTACATATTTTTTGCGAAAATTCTGATAACCGTTCAAAATACGAGAGAAAGTTTTAAGCATATTATTCCTAAAAACCTCGCTTAGTTTTGCAGCGTCGCAAATAAAGGTAACAGGGTAACTTGAATTTTTCGGCTATGCTAAAAGTTAAAAACTATTATTGGTAGCTACAGCAACTGTTTCTTTAAATGAACAGTTGCTGTAATTACATTATGTTATTTAATTGCTGCGATCAGCACGTTTTCTTTCGTTTTCTTTCAAAAATTTCTTTCGTAAACGGGTGGATTTTGGTGTTACTTCTACCAATTCATCGTTTTCTACAAATTCTAGTGCTTGTTCTAAAGAAAATTGAATATGAGGCGTTAAAACAATATTTTCATCAGAGCCTGATGCACGAACATTAGTTAATTGTTTGCCTTTAATAACATTAACCACCAAATCATTGTCACGTGAGTGAATGCCGATAATCATTCCTTCATAAACTTCTGTTTGCGGTGGAATAATCATTCTGCCGCGTTCTTGTAGGTTAAATAGAGAATAAGCGGTTGCTTTGCCGGGACCATTAGAAAGCATTACACCATTTTGACGTGCTGCAATACTGCCTTTTTTCGCAGGGCCGTAGTGATCAAATACGTGGTGCATCATGCCGGTGCCAGAAGTTGCCGTTAAAAATTCAGTACGAAAACCAATTAGTGCGCGGGTTGGTATGAGATAATCTAAACGTACGCGACCTTTACCATCGGGTACCATATCCAATAAATCACCACGGCGAGAGCCTAATTTTTCCATGATAGTTCCTTGATGTTGATCTTCTACATCGATGGTTAGGTTTTCATAAGGTTCTTCGATTTCGCCATTGTTGTCATGGAAAATAACTTCAGGGCGAGAAACGCCTAATTCAAAACCTTCTCGGCGCATGGTTTCAATTAAGATGGAAAGATGTAATTCACCACGGCCAGATACTCTAAATTTATCAGGATCTTCAGTGTCTTCTACACGTAAAGCGACGTTATGAATTAATTCTTTTTGCAAGCGTTCGCGAATTTGGCGGCTGGTAACGTATTTTCCTTCAAGCCCGGCAAAGGGTGAATTATTGACTTGGAAAGTCATGCTGACGGTAGGTTCATCTACCACTAAGGTGGGTAGGGCTTCTACCTGGGTGGGGTCGCATAATGTATCGGAGATACTTAAACCTTCAATGCCGGTGATAGCTATGATATCGCCTGCCGCTGCGGTAGGTATTTCAACCCGATTTAATCCTAGGTAACCTAAGATCTGTAAAATGCGCCCATTACGAGTTTTGCCATGCCGGTCAATGATAGTAACGGGAGTGTTTGTTTTTATGCTGCCACGTTGAATTTTCCCAATACCAATAGCTCCGACATAGCTTGAATAATCTAAGGAACTAATTTGCATTTGGAAAGGACCATTGATGTCTACATTGGGTGGCGGCACCTCTTTGATTATGGTTTCGAACAAGGGTGTTAAATCGTCATTAGGTTTATTCAAATCCAATGTTGCGAACCCGTTCAATGCGGAAGCATAAACGATAGGAAAATCTAATTGTTCGTCGGTTGCATTTAGTCGCACGAATAAATCGAAAACTTGATCAACTACCCAATCTGGTCGCGCGCTAGGACGATCAACTTTGTTGATGACAACGATAGGTTTAAGGCCTCGAGCGAACGCTTTTTGAGTAACAAAACGGGTTTGGGGCATGGGGCCATCAACAGCATCTACTAAAAGTAGAACTGCGTCGACCATCGATAATACGCGTTCAACTTCGCCACCAAAATCGGCGTGTCCTGGGGTGTCAACGATATTGATATGATAACCCTGCCATTCGATGGCGGCGTTTTTAGCTAAAATGGTAATGCCGCGTTCGCGCTCTAATTCATTGCTGTCCATTACGCGATCGACAGGAGCTAGGCGGCCTTTCATTGCGCCCGATTGTTGGAAAAGTTTATCAACCAGTGTGGTTTTGCCATGATCAACGTGAGCGATGATGGCTATATTGCGAAGTTCTTGGGTCATAAGTTATTAATCAATAAAAAGGCAGCATCATAGCTTATTTGCGGGCAATTTAGCTAGTATGAACTAAAATTAAAATAAAGGATGGCGAGAGGTTGCTGAGTTTACTTTTTAGGTGATTGATAAAACTAGCAGGAGCGGGAGGGGAAGATATGTCAGACTTAATCTTAGGCGCTACTATAACTGCGCAATGGCAAGCTTTAATAAAAGAAGCGGAGACTTTAAATCACAAGACGCTAAGTGAAGACTTGGAAAGCTATTTGGTGTTTTTACTAATTCGATTTACTGAGAAACCTGAATTAGCAAAAAGCGTATTGGCGCTGGAATATTTGTATTCATTTGATAGCCCAACAAGACAAATTATTCAGTTGCAAGATATTGGGGATAAATGTCTTTTGTTGGCAGGACTCTTTCCAGAGCGTGCTGAACGTAAACGTGTGAAAATCAGTTATTTTATTGAATTAGGTCAAGGAGCTTATTCGTCAGTTGCTAATGCGAGCAAAATAGAGTTAGCAAAGCTTTATAATGCTTTGTGTCACAGTTTTGTAGGTTTAATGGATACTTTACATGCCGCTCGAGAATTAGCGGGTAAGCAATTAACCCCATTACAAGCAACTAGCTTATGGAATGATGTGAAAAGTGAGCATGCTTTGCATATACTAAAACAACATACACAAGCCTTGCCGAGTTGCTATGATCTAACGACTTCTGAAAAAAAGCATTGATGCTTTTGTCCACTAAAGTCTATTTAAAAAATTGTTTATTTTTGAAAAACTATTATAGTGGTTTTCTTTTTTTGATTAGTAAAAGTTAGTTATGAATAACATACGCAAAGCGGTTGCCTTAATTTCAGGTGGTTTAGATTCTATGTTAGCTGCCAAAACTATTATGGCGCAGGGCATTCATGTGGAAGGTATCAATTTCTACACTGGTTTTTGCGTAGAAGGACACACGCACGCTATCCGGAATAAAGATCAGGCAAAACCAAAACGTAATAATGCTTTATGGGTGGCTGAGCAGTTAGGCATTAAGTTGCATATTATTGATATTGTTGAAGAATACAAACAGATAGTATTAAAGCCAAAGCATGGATATGGCGCGCATTTAAATCCTTGCCTGGATTGTAAAATTTTCATGGTGAAAAAAGCCAGAGAATGGATGGAAGAAAATAACTTTGATTTTATTATTACCGGTGAGGTTATTGGACAGCGGCCTAAATCACAACGTAAAGTGACAATGCCAATTGTGGCAGAGCAATCAGGCGCGAATGAGAGATTATTAAGGCCATTATGCGCAAAGAATTTAGCGCCAACCTTGCCAGAGTGGGAAGGTTGGGTGCAACGTGAATTATTGCATAATTTTTCAGGGCGCAGTAGAACGCCGCAATTTGCTTTAGCTAAGCAATTTGCTATTGAAGATTTTGCCCAGCCCGCCGGTGGTTGCTGTTTTTTAACGAATGAACATTATTCGGCAAAATTAGCTGATTTATGGAAAACGCGTGGTAAACGTGAGTATGAATTAGATGATATTATGCTGTTAAAAATTGGTCGCCATCTTCGTCCCGCTCCGCACTTTAAATTAATTATTGGTCGTGATGAGGGTGAAAATAATTTTCTCGAAGGTTACCGTTCGCAATTTGTGAATCTACGGCCGATTAGTCACGTAGGTTCTTTAGCATTAATTGATGGCGAACCAACGGCAGAAGATATTTATTTGGCCGCGCAAATTGTGGCACGTTATGGTGCGGGACGTACTGAAAATAAAGTCACTATTGAAGTTAATTCACAAGGTGGAGCAACTTGGCCTTTAGAAGTTACGCCTATGGCCGCAAATGCTATTCTGCAACAGTGGTATGTATGAATATTTATCAACTTGATGCTACACGCTTAATATGTCCGATGCCTGTTATTAAACTACAAGAAAAAATTAAAGGATTAGTGGCGGGTGACAAAGTAGAATTAGTTTGTAACGATAGAGGTGTTTTGCATGATATCCCTGCTTGGTGTCGAGTGCATGGTCATGCGGTAGAGCAGATTGAACAAATAGGAAATACAATTAAAATTACTGTGATAGTTAAATAATTTTATGAGAATCCGTTAAATGGAACATTCAATTCGTTATCAAGAGTCTCGTCGGATTACCTTATTAGGCGCAGGAAAAAATGCATTACTTGCGCTATTAAAAATTCTATTTGGTAGCGCTGGTCATTCTCACGCCTTGCTTGCGGATGGCATTCATTCGCTGTCCGATTTATTAATTGACACCTTGGTTTTAATAGCAAGTCGCTTTGGTAGCAAGGCGGCAGATCGCGATCATCCCTATGGACATGGTCGTATTGAAACAGCGGCCACTGTTTTATTAGCTTTTATTTTATTGTTGGCGGGTGTTGGTATTATTTACGATGCGGCCGCTGAAGTTTTCGGAGCAAGAGTTGACACTAAGCCGAGTTTTTATGTGCTGTTAATTGCGTTATTTTCCATGCTTATTAATGAAATTTTATATCTATATACTAAAAAGGTAGGTGAGCGAATTAAATCAAAATTATTAATTACTAATGCTTGGCATCATCGCAGTGATTCTGCTTCTTCATTGGTCGTATTAATTGGTGTGGTAGCTGCCTGGTTTGGGTTTGGTAAATTTGATGCGATTGCCGCTGTTATTGTCGGTTTGATGATTGTGCGCATGTCGTGGGAGTTTGGTTTGACGAGTGTACGTGAATTAGTTGATACCGGATTAGATAATGAGGTGGTTGAAGAAATAAAGACTATTATTCAAGCTATTTCAGGCGTGCGTGCATTGCATCAATTGCGTTCGCGTTTAGTAGGTGGCGCTATTTTTTTAGATGTGCATATTCAAGTGAGCCCTGGTATCAGTGTTTCCGAAGGTCATTTCATTGGCCAACAAGTCCATTATAAATTAATGGCAGAAATTGCTGACGTTATCGATGTCACCGTTCATATTGATCCGGAAAATGATGAAGTCGTTGCTCCTTCAGCATATTTATTGGAGCGCAGCACATTAATTGAATTATTAAAACAACGCTGGCATGAGCAACCGGTATTGGCCTATTTAGATAATATGATTTTGCATTATTTATCGGGAAAAATACAGATTGAGTTACGTTTACCGGTGGCCTGGTTGCAAGCGGGGGTTGATGTACAGCAATTAAATGCGCAATTACAACAAGCTTTAATTGATCAAACTCGGATAGGTGCTGTTAAGTTGATATTTGTTTTGTAAATTCTCTACTCAATGCGTTTCATTTTTTGGCTTGCTAATTGAATGGCTTCTTGATGAATAGCAATTTCTCTTGCCGTTAATTTTTGCTGAAATGTTCAAAAAACTGTAAAAAAACCAATGATTCCCTATAAATTAGCGAAAACTAATTGTATATTAGATGGCAATTTTCCATTAACCGCGTAGGTAGAATTCATGTCCAAGCAAGCTATCCTTGAGGTCATTAAAAGCCAAAGTATAAAATTTGTTGATATCCGTTTTACGGATTTGCTTGGTAAAGAGCAGCATGTAACGGTGCCTGCTCATACAGTAGACGAAGATTTTTTACGCGAAGGAAAAATGTTTGATGGTTCTTCTATTGCTGGTTGGAAAGCCATTAATGAGTCCGATATGATTTTATTGCCTGATATTGCTACGGCAGTGTTAGATCCTTTCTGTAGTGAACCTACCTTGAATATTCGCTGTGATATTCACGATCCAAAAACTCAGCAGCCTTATGGTAGGGATCCACGTGCTATAGCAAAACGTGCAGAGACTTATTTAAAAGCTACTCAAATTGCTGATACTTGTTATTTTGGCCCTGAACCAGAGTTTTTTATTTTTGACGATGTGCGTTGGCAATTAAATGCTAATCATGTTTCTTATTGTATTGATTCTGAAGAGGCGGCGTGGAATTCTAACAAGCGATATGAGGAAGGTAATTTAGGGCATCGTCCGCGTTTTAAAGGCGGTTATTTTCCGGTGCCACCAGTTGATTCTTCGCAAGATATTCGTTCTGCTATGTGTTTGACCTTAGAGGCAATGGGGTTAGCGGTAGAGACGCATCACCACGAAGTGGCAACCGCTAACCAAAATGAGATTGCTACGCGTTTTAATAGTTTGCTGAAAAAAGCCGATGAAATGCAAATATTAAAATATGTTATTCAAAATGTTGCGCATTCTTTTGGTAAAACAGCTACTTTTATGCCCAAACCATTGGTGGGTGATAATGGCAGTGGTATGCATTGTCATCAATCATTGGCTAAAGCCGGTGTGAATTTATTTACTGGCGATCAATATGCTGGTTTGTCTGAACTTGCCTTATATTATATAGGCGGCATTCTTAAACATGCTAGAGCACTAAATGTATTTACCAATCCAAGCATCCGGAGGGGCTGGGCGTTATCCGGGCGCGGCTTTCCTCCCTTTGGTTGCACCCGTCACTGTGGCAGGACGACGATTTCGCGAACTGGTTCGCCTTTGAGGCAACCACCTGCATTGGCCACCTCATCGATCTTGGGGCCTCCCCAGATGAGTTTTCGGCGCAGGTACGAGAACTCTCCAAGCACGCATGCGAGGGCAACCGAGATTCATGCCGCGTCTTCCTGCTG
>CAIUAS010000103.1 GCA_903897205.1 uncultured Gammaproteobacteria bacterium | reverse complement strand
CTGCCTGACACAATAAAGTCGGCTGCAGATAGAAGCCAGTATGGGTTACATCCAAGTTTATTAGACGGTGCTTTGCAAGTGATATTTGGACTGCAGTTGGCTAAGGGCAATTCAAAGGAAAATACAATTTATTTGCCATTTGGAATTGAGGAAGTTGAAATAGTCAGTCCTTTAGCAGATAAATGCTATGTGATTGTTGAAAAAATAAAAGAACACAAAAGTGAACAATGTTACGACCTTCGTATAGTCGATGAAAATGGTGCTGTGCAGGCCACGATCAAAAATTTTAGTATTCGAGCCATTCCACAGTCTTTTCTAGCTAAGGCCCAGCAAACGTCTCAAACGAAATTGAAAAAAACAAGCGCTTCTATGCAAAATTTGCTTGATCAAACTTATGCCCAAGTGATTGCAATATTTGCTAAAGTTTTAAATCTTCAACCTGCTGACATCAGTATCGATAGTAATTTAAGCGAATATGGCCTTGATTCAATAAAGATGATAGAGCTGCTACATGAATTTGAAGCCTACTTTGCTAAAACGATCAGCCCTAATGTTTTAAATGATTATTCCACTATTAAAAAATTGGTTGGCTATTTAATTGAAGAAAATTTAGATAAGGATTTACCATCCCTATCCACTGTCACTGCCCCTTTAAAAAAAGGCGCTCGTTTTACGACGACTGTCCCTAAAAAGCGTGAAGACAAAATAGCTGTTATCGGTATGGCAGGTAAATTTCCGCAATCTCCTACATTAGAAACTTTTTGGCAAAATTTATTAACAGGAAAAGAATTAATTAAAGAGATACCAACGCATCGATGGAATTTAGCAGGCTATTACGATCCTAATAAACAAGCAGCCCATAAAAGTTATTCTAAATGGGCAGGCTACTTAGATGATATTGAATATTTTGCGGCGGATTATTTTAAGGCCAAGCCTGAGAATGCCATCATGATGGATCCTCCACAGCGTTTATTATTGGAACTCAGCAAGGAATTATTAGAAAGGGCAGGCTATCAACGTGAAGAAATAGCAGGAAGTGCAACGGGCGTTTTTATTGGAGGAGGAGCAAGCGAATATTTACATTACTATGCCAATAAAATTCAAGATAGCTGGCGCGCGCACAGCGTAGTCAATCAAATTCAAAATATGCAAGCGGCCAGGATTGCTGATTTTTATAATTTAAAAGGCCCTGCTTATATTATTGATACGGCTTGTTCCAGCGCTTTAGTAGCGGTACATCAAGCCTGCCAAAGTTTATTGAGCGGCGAGAGCCAACTCGCTATTGCCGGAGGCGCGGAAATTTTAATAGGGCCTTCTGCGCACGTGGGTTTCAGTAAAGCCAGTGTTTTATCGGACGATGGAAAATCTTATGTGTTTGATGAAAGAGCTAAAGGTTTCGTATTAGGCGAGGGAGCAGGCTTAGTGCTGTTAAAACCTTATGAGCAAGCGATTACTGATGGCGATACTATTATTGGCACAATCTTAAGTTCAGCCATCAATAATGATGGCCATACCATGGGAATCACCGTCCCTAGTTTAGCAGGCCAAAAACAAGTCATCGAACAAGTCATGACTAAGCATGCAATCAATCCTGAGAGTATCACTTATTATGAAGCGCATGGGACTGGCACGTTATTAGGTGATCCAATAGAAATTAAAGCGATGAGTGAAATATATAGAAATTATACGCAATTAAACAATTACTGTGCCGTCGGTTCGGTTAAATCAAACGTGGGGCATTTAATGCGTGCGGCTGGCATCGCGAGCTTAATAAAAATATTATTATGCTTACAAAACCGTATGTTAGTACCCACCTTAAATTGCGAAAAACCTCATCCACGTTTTCAATTTGAACAATCCCCTTTTTATCCATTGACCCAAGCTAAAGCCTGGGATCTTCACCATGGCACAAGACGTGCTGCTATTTCATCGTTTGGTTTTGGCGGCACAAACTGCCATATGGTCGTAGAGCAAACGCCGGAAAATTATCAACCTAAGCGAGCGCCTTTACCGATTGCGCCTTTAAAGCGCGGTTATTATTGGCTTGCAGAACAAGTCGCTCATGAAAAACAAAATTTTTATGAAGAATTATTAACGACATTTGAATTAAACAAAGATAAAGACGAAGAAACTTTATCGTTATTAAATGAATTAATCAAAGAGGACAATTAATATGAGTAAGCAGGATTTGCAAGCAATTTTACAACAATACAAAGAGAAAAAAATAATGAAGGAAACAGCTTTGCAAGAAATTGAGAAATTAAATGCCAGGCAAAAAAAAATGCCTACAGAAACTGCTCAGCGTTTAGCGCCTCTGGTTGTTGAAAAGTTTTTTACAAGTAACGAACCGCTGCTGGCTGACCATCAATTTTTTAATCAACCGGTATTAGTAGGAGCTGCCTATATTTCGTTAATATTAAAAGCGCTGCGTGGGGTAGCGGCAGCAAAAGAAATTGAAATACAAAAAATGCTATTTTTACAAGCCTTGATATTAGCGCCAGAAACAAAAGCAAAAGTGAGAGTAGAATTAAAACCGCAAGAAAACGGGGGCTATTATTTTCAAAGCACCTATCAGCTAGATGGGAGCCTTGAGACCACAAAAACTGCCGAAGGCCAGGTGTTATTACATGATCTTCAAGCGGATGAAAAAACGGAACCATTCGAGTCGCTGCTAGAACAATTTAAAGAAAAAGGCGTTGTTTTTTCCAGTGAGGTATTTTACCAAGCACCTTCACAAACTGTTTATGGGTCGAATTTATTCAGCTTAAAAAAAGTTTATTCTTTGGAAAATACTGCTTTAGGAGAAATTGAGTTAACTCCTGTTATCCAATCAGAATTAGATGCCTATGTGATACATCCAGCCATTTTTGATGCCATGCATGTGTTGAGTGCCTTCGCTTTCTCAGCGCAAGCACCTGTCGATTATCATTGGCCCCCTTTATTAATTAAAAAAATGTGCATTTTCCCCACAGCACTAAAAAAGTGCGCTATAGCAAAAGCTTATGCTTGGGCAAGCCATATACAGCATAGCAGCGAACTGATTGAGTCGAACATTAAACTTTATGGGCCGGAAGGCGATTTATTAATTGTAATAGAAGGATTTTGCACCAAACGAGTTCCTCAGCAAATAACGGCAGATAAACCACTTGAAAAACTTTCTTCAGAAAACGCATTAACTAACCATTCAATTAAAAAAGAACAACCTGCAAGCAATATAGCAAGCCCTGTTAATGGTAAGTCAGATAAAAAAGATATTAGAGACAAAGTGTTCCAGTATGTTGAAAGTAAATTCAAAGCAGTAACGGGCGAACAGCTGGACATGACCAAAAGTTTTATGGCACTGGGTTTAGACTCGACTACCATGATTACATTGACACGCGAGATAGAGCAAGAATTATCGATTGAGCTTTATCCTACTTTATTTTTCGAGCGAGAAAATTTAGCACAACTGATTGATTATTTTGTAGAAGAACATGCATCCGTGTTTGAAAAAATGCCGGGAAGTGAAAATAACGCGCCTGTTGCAAACAATAGCGCTATTCAAGAACGCGCAGCAGAAGAAAAAATGCCATTAGTGCCTGCTCAAACGCCTGTTTTTACAGCTGTATCTGATGCTATGCCGACACCTATGCCTGTGCGTCAAGACGAAAAATGTTTTCCTATTGCAGTCATTGGCATGGCGGGACGTTTTGCAGGGGCCAACAATCTAGAAGCATTTTGGCAAAATATTTTGGCCAGCAAAGATATGATCAGCGAAATACCACGAGACCATTGGGACTACCGGCCTTGGTACAGCGAAGATCAAGAAGCGAGCAATAAGACTTATGCAAAATGGGGTTCGTTTTTAGCAGACGTTGATAAATTTGATCCGCTGTTTTTTGAAATTTCAGGTAGGGAAGCAACCTGGTTAGATCCGCAAGTCCGCTTGCTATTGGAAATTTTTCAGCAGACTGTCGATGATGCTGCATTAGGCAATCAAATTTTTGGCTCAAATACAGGCGTATATGTAGGTTCTTGCTTCCATGAGTATTGGGATGAAATTGTTCGCGCACAATTACCAATTGTTGATTATCAACATGCAAGCAGCGCTATGTCTGCTCTATCGGCGCGGTTATCCTATTCCTATGACTTACGCGGCGCGAGTATTCCGTTAGACAATGCGTGTGCATCTTCGTTGACAGCGATACATTTAGCCTGCCAAGCACTACAAACAGGCGAGTTGGACATGGCTTTCGCAGCGGGCGTGAATTTGCTTCTCAGCCCATTACATTATGTATATTTTTCCCGTATGCGGGCCTTATCACCTACGGGACACTGTTATAGCTTTGATGAGCGCGGCGATGGGTATGTGCCAGGAGAAGGGGTCGTCGGCGTATTACTAAAACCGTTAGACAAAGCTTTAGCAGACGGCGATCCAATTCATGCGGTAATTCGAGGTTCGGCAATTAACCACGTGGGGCGTTCAAACAACCCAGCAGCCCCCCGGCCTGAGCAGCAAATAGCCTTGTTAAAGCAAGTTTGGAAGAATGCCGATATTCATCCAGAGAGCTTATCGTATTTAGAAGCCCATGGTACAGGCACTAAGCTAGGCGATCCCATCGAAGTAAATTCCCTCATACAAGCATTTAAAGGCTACACGACTAAAACCCAATTTTGTGCATTGGGATCCGCTAAATCGCACATAGGGCATTTGGAAGCAGCAGCTGGATTAGCAGGACTCGTGAAAGTTATTTTATCCATGCAACATGGCCAAATCCCGAAGATGCCCATGTTTCAAACCCAGAACCCTTATTTTAAATTAGAAAATTCCCCGTTGTTTATAAACAAAGAAGTCATTCGCTGGCCTAAGCAAGCAGGCCAGCCTAGACGCGCAGGTGTAAGCTCCTTTGGCATGACAGGGAACAATGCACATGTGGTAATTGAAGAAGCGCCTGAAAGAAAATTATTTAGCTCGGCCAGTAAACCCTGTTACCTGATCACATTATCTGCCAAACATCCCGGTTCCCTGGCGCAAAAAATTGAAGAACTAAATGCGTGGTTGCTTAAGCATCCAGAAACGCCGGTTGAAGCAATAGCTTATACGTTAAATAAAGGGCGCCACCATTTTAATTTTCGTTGCGCCTTGATCGCGACAACGACTGCTGATTTGCAAAACAAATTAGTTCAAGCGCAGTCAGGCCAAAAACCGCAAGGTTATTTCCAATCTACTGGAAACAAAGAAGTTGAAGACAAAGCTATTTATGAGCAAGTGTTGAATAACAGTTTACAAAAATTTGAAAATAATCAATTTCAAAATGAAGACGATTATCATAAACAACTCGAAGCATTAGCCAATCTTTACGCCAAAGGCTATAACTTGGATTGGAATTTATTGCATCGAGGAGAAGCGCAGCAGAGAATATCGTTGCCAGGTTATCCGTTCTTAAAAGAACCTTATTGGTTTCCGACACAAGCGGTGCCAGAAATAGAAACGGCCATGCCATTTGATAACCGGATAAATTCAACTGCATTACATCCACTTGTGCACCGCAATTTTTCGGGATTAGAAAGCGTTCTATTCAAGAGCTATTTTAGTGGCAAAGAATTTTATTTATCGGATCATCAAGTTAAATATCATAAAGTACTGCCAGGCGCTGCTTATTTAGAAATGGTCCGTGCCGCGATAGAGCAAGCCGTGCCTTCTGGTTCGCGCATAACAATTGAAAATGTAATGTGGTTAATACCTATGGTGGTGGATGAACATGGAAAAGACATCGCCATTGCATTAATGCCATTCTCATCAAGCGAAAAAATCCACTATGAAATTTATTCTGATGAAGGTGAAACGCGCGTTATTTATAGCCAAGGCGATGTTGTTTTAAATCAAACTGTTTTGGCCTCGCCAGCCTGGCATTCGCCTACCTTATTAGCTTCTAATTTGCCACAGACTGTCGCCAAAGAAACACTTTACGCCCAATTTAATCAAGCGGGGCTTCAATACGGGCCTGCTTTCCAAGCCTTGACCTGGATAAAAGCAAATAACGAAATCGTATTAGCGCATTATGAGTTGCCCCCGAGTTTAGCGACCAGCGCTGATTTATATCAATTGCACCCTAGTTTAATGGATGGCGCTTTGCAGAGTTTAATTGGGTTTTTCACTGCAAATACCGATCAGGTTTTAGAAATTCCTTTTGCACTCGAGAAAATTTTAATTCATCAAAAAGTGCCAGCCAAAGGCTATGTGTTAGCACGAAAGAATGCTACCTATAATGTGCAGACAAGTCGTTACGATCTTCAAATAATTGATGAAACAGGAACCGTATGTGTGGAGCTGTTTGGATTTTCCACTCGGCCTTTTGTAGAAACGGCAGCAAAAACAGCGTCATCTTCTTCCACAGCGCTGCGCTATTTAGCATCAACTTGGCACGACGAATTTCTAACAAACACGCATGCCATTGTTGCGCCGGAAGGTATTGTTGTGCTATCAACTGATGCCTCTATTATTAATAATTTACGAACGCAGTGGCCAGCTATTCCAATTATTCAAATTACCTGTGGAAAACTTTATCAAAAAATTG
>CAIUAS010000102.1 GCA_903897205.1 uncultured Gammaproteobacteria bacterium | reverse complement strand
GTTCCTTTTGCGCGTTCTTTTGTTTAGTGAGTAGAAAATCATAAAGTGGATGAAGATCATCGCGCATCGATTCGGGTAGGCTGTTCTTATAGGCTGTAAAATTGAGCAGATAAACATCTAAATCGCGAGTTGTACCAGTGATTTGGCCTAGCCAAGAAAAGAAATCGCCGTAGTGTTGGCTAATGCTTTCTGGCAATAGATATTTTAGTTGATTAAGTCCAGCGCGGGTTCTGCGTACAGCGACTCTAAAATCATGCAAAAATTCACTATCGGTATCGGCAATAGTGCCTTGTTCATTATCTTTAATAGCTTTAAGCAAATGGCTGTAGATATATTTAGTGGCTATATCAGCACGCATATCTGGGTCTAAGTTAATATTTAACTTTGAACTATAGTCATTGGGTTTGCGACCTTGCATGTGCAAAGCTGTTAAAAGCAGGGGTTTATGCGTAGGCATTAAACCAAAATCAGTCGTGAGGAGTTCTGCAATGTGCTCTGTGGCTTTATCGTAGCCCTTAATGGGTAGCAGAATGACACGGTTATCGAACAGTTCGTGATCTTCTAAGACTAATCGTAAGATTATTTTTTCATCGTTATTAAGAATATTAAGGTTATACGTTTCGTAATCCAGATTACATGCCGCAATTAATGCTCGACATTCTAGTAGCGGCTCAATAATGTTACGAACTTCCTCGGAAGGCAGTTGATGGCTAAAGTTGGGCACTTCATTTAGGTCAACGCTTGCTAAAATAGCATCATCGCATAGTGTTCTTAATACGAGGCTTGAGTTTGTTTTTGAGCGATTAAATTCACAACTGATACCTTTTGTATAGAGTCGCCAATCAAAGCTGTCATAATAGGTTTTTAAAGAATATTGTTTAGAAACCAATTGCACAGTAGCCTTATCACTTAGTTTAGCAATAAATTTCTTAGCGCTTAAGCTGGTTATAAAGTTAAATGATAGGGACATAATGAAAGTCGAATGTTGGTATTGTTATGAATCGAATTAACGAGTTGCCTTCCAATAATAACAATGTCGTATTAATTTTTAATGACAGTGTCACAATCAAAGGCTATGGTAACGTAGTTTTAATATTGCCCGCTTTTTAAATACACCGGTGATTAATATGAGTAAAGAATTATGTTTACTAAGGCATGGAAAATCTGATCGCGATCTTGCTGTTGATGATTTTGATAGGCCTTTAAAAAAACGCGGTAAAGCAGCAGTACAGCACATGAGTGAATGGATGTTGCAACAGCATTTACTGCCCGATTATATAGTGAGTTCACCCGCAAAAAGAGCGATATCTACCGCAGACATTGCCCATAAAGCCTTAGGGGTAGAGGGTTTAGATGTTAAGCAAGATAACCGTATGTATCAATCAGGTCTTGAGGCTATAAAATCAGTCTTGGCAGATTGTCCCATTGGCGCCGCTAGAGTATTGCTGGTAGGCCATAATCCTGATCTGGAAGATTTGTTGATTTATTTGGTGGGTGCTTCGCGTTTGCCGGAAACTAATAAATTATTGCCAACTTCAGCATTAGTGCGCTTAAAAATGCCTGAAGATTGGTCT
>CAIUAS010000101.1 GCA_903897205.1 uncultured Gammaproteobacteria bacterium | reverse complement strand
TTTACGCGCAATTTCTCGATAAATCAGGGCGATTGAACTTTCTGGATTAGCGATAACAGTGGGTTTGCCGCTGTCTGCTTGTTCACGGATACGGATATCTAAAGGTAATTTACCGAGAAAATCTATTTCAAATTGTTGAGCGATTTGCTCGCCTCCCCCTGAACCAAAAATTGCTTCGGTATAACCGCATTGGCTACAGGTGTGCAGGCTCATATTTTCAACTACGCCTAATATGGGCACATTTACTTTTTCAAACATCGCAATACCTTTGCGTACATCTAAGAGGGCAATATCTTGTGGCGTAGTCACCATAACCGCACCGCTGACGGGAATTTTCTGCGCAAGCGTTAATTGAACATCACCCGTGCCTGGCGGCAAATCAATAATTAAATAATCTAAATGATGCCATTGGGTATCGTTTAATAACTGTTGTAAAGCGCCGGTCACCATCGGTCCGCGCCAAATCATGGGAGTATTTGGATCGATTAAATAGCCAATAGACATCGTTTGCAAACCATGCGCAATAACCGGCTCTAAACTCTGACTACTCTTGCTGGCGGGTGTTTGCATACAACCTAACATCTGCGGCTGATTAGGCCCATAAATATCGGCATCTAAAATGCCAACCTGTGCACCTTCAATAGCTAAGGCCAGCGCAAGATTAACAGCAGTCGTGGATTTCCCTACGCCACCTTTACCAGATGCAATGGCAATAATATTTTTTACTCCCGCAATAGTATTTAATCCCGGTTGTACCGCATGCGAAGTAATTTCCCAATTAATATTAAGGGTAAGATCTTCGCTGGCAACGAGAGGCTGTAGTTTTTTAGTTAATTCCGCAGTAAGTTGCGCTTTATAACCTTGTGCAGGATACCCCAACGTAATAGTAATAATTACTTTTCCATTTTCAAAAACAATACTTTTTACCGCTTTAGCACTCACTAAATCTTGTTGTAAATAAGGATCAATAAAGGTTTGTAATAACGCAGTTATTTCTGCTGGTGTCGGCATAAAAACTCTCTAAATAAATGGGTGAAACATTCTAGCATGTTTTTGTCTATAAGCGCTTACCCCTATGCGGAAAATTTATATGAGTCGTAAGGTAATAGCATTTAAAAATTAATTTTTTATTTAAGAAAACCTTAAGGTTTAAATTAAAGGTCTTTGCTACACTGGCTCATAAATAAAGCTTTAAATATAATTTTAAAAAATAGGAGAAACTTATGACGGGCACCACCAATGAAAGTAATGCTGAATTAAGTGCGGCGGCACAAGCAGAAAATAAGGCAGTTAATGTTAGTGGTGCCGACGTTGAATCTACAAATCTCATGCAATACTCTACTGCAGAAGTAAGTGCGAACTTAAAAAGTTGGCTGGAGCATTATAATTCTGATCCTAAATCGGCCACGCCTGTCAGTGTGACGCCGATGGTTAATCAGTTGGCTGCTGTTATGAAAACCATGGATTATCCAGTAGGAAATCTTAGAAACGATATTGCAAAATTTTATACGATAATCAGCAGCCCTGCTTCGGAATTAGTTGGCCCAGAACTTAAACAGACAATAGCTTATGGAACGATAAGAGAATTTTATTTAACTGAAATGCAGATTCAAGAAATGAATCGGAAAAACGTGGACTTTGTTGGAGAGTATCCAGGATTATTAGCTATAAAAGCGGATATTAAAAATTATCTGCCAAAGGATAAGAATGGCCAGTTGTCAAAGCAAACTGAAGCATTATTTGACAATTGGGTTGCTAAGTTAGCAGAGATTATTGCTATCACTAACGCCGTGCATGAGGCGCGTACTCAGGCCGCTGTACAAAATAATCCATTAGGAGAGCTTGAGGTTATTCATAACTATTTTTCTGATA
>CAIUAS010000100.1 GCA_903897205.1 uncultured Gammaproteobacteria bacterium | reverse complement strand
CTTAATGGATTTATAACCTATTAAGGGAAAAATACCGCGTAAAAATAAATTGGATTCGGAAAATTGTGCTAAGCTTTTTAAAGCACGTTGGCTAAGTAAACGATAATCCGCGTGATTGAAAATAAGTTGAGCGCCCATGACATTCATGCATTTATAAAACAATTCTGCGGTGCGTTTCTTAAAAAAATTATCCTTATCACGCTTATTTCTAACACCATAAACAATATCATAACCTGCCTGGAAATATTCAATAAATTGTTCGATGACCACTAAATCATCTTGTAAATCGGCATCAATGGAAATGGCGCAATCGACCCGCATGTTCACCGTCAGTAAACCGCTTAACAAGGCAGCTTGATGGCCGAAATTGCGTGACAATTTCACGCCTTTTACTAGAAAAGTTTGCTGATTTAATTCCGTAATAAGAGACCAGGTGTTATCACTGCTGCCGTCATCAATAAATAAAATAAAGCTACGCAAGGATATTTTATTATCTCTCATTAACTTATTTAGTTCGGCTAATAATTCCCTCGCTGTTTCAGTGATTACGGCAGCTTCATTGTAACAAGGAATTACTATCGCTAAAGTGGGTACGCCATTCATTCCGTGTCCTCTAATTTTTGTGCGCTAGTTAGCTTAAATTCTAATAAACAGGTTAATAAAACACTGCTACTATAAAAAAACCAAGCGATAAAGGGCGAAATTCGCAGTAATTCAAGACCAAAATTAATCAGTAAATACCAACCTATGCATATTAAAGCGCCGCCTACAATAGCCATATAGCGCGCTGGTTGTTTTATGGAAAGATTAATTGCACAAAGGCCACCAGTAAAGCTAGCGAAAGCAAAGCCCACCAGTAAATCGACTAGATAATGTTCGCCTAATCCTAAAGTTCCTGCCAATGTGCAAATAACCCAAAAAGTGATTAGCCAACGAATCCTACGCGTGCAAGGCAAGCTGTGCCGCCATAAACAAACTACCCAGGCCGTGTGCAAAGAAGGTAGGCAATTACGCGGTAAAAAAGTACCGATGCAAAGCTCTGGCTTTGGTTGCATGGGAACAATAGGTATTTGCTGCGGCCAGTGAGGTTTAAAAGCATTAATTGGGCCACAGCCAGTATTAATGTGGTAAAGCAGCATGCCAAATAAGCCTATTAAAAAAAATTCTATTATTAGTTCAAAGGGCGGATGTTTAGCTTGAAAATAACGGCCAATATAGACAACCGCCAATGCAAAAGGCAGGCCGAGATAAATAGTTTTTATCAATAAAATGATTAAAGAGGGCAAATAAGCGAACCATTGGCCCGCTAAAAAACTGGGTTGTAGACCCAGCGTGGCGTCAATCGCCATCAAAAGCGTATCTTGGGTGTTAGGATGATAAATGATCGTTAAAGCTAGAAAAAAACTACTTGCTAAGATAAATAAAGGAAGCAGCGTGAAGGTTAATAATAAATTAATGCTGGAATCCCGTTCATTCTTTTTGAGGGAGACGGTGCCCCAGATAAGGCTTGCTAAACAAGCTAACCATATAATAATCGCAATGGGGTTCGCTATGGCATAAGTAGATTCTGGAAAGAATATGTTTTTTACGATGTATAGCGTCGTTAGTAAGATACCCACTATTAAAAAAGACCAGCTGTTATTTTGATGGTAGCAATAAATACTGGCATAAATAAATATTCCACCGCATAAAGCGATAAAGAAAAATATGGAGCTGAAAATAGTGTTGCTAAACCACTTAATGTCACTAAATCCTGGTATTATCCCCTTGTGAGTAAGCATGAGCGCGACTACTAATTGAAGCGCCAAAAAAGTATTGAGTGCCAATAAAAAATAATTGGCTTGGCGTAGTGGTTTAGCGTTTCTTAAGCTAGAATAGCCCATTTTATTCATTTTATTCACTTGCTCGCTAGCTGGCTTTCGTTGAACGGTTTATTTAACGGTGAAGGCTGGCACTGAATTGAGGAAATTGCATGCAAGCTTTCGCGAAATTTAAAAATGCTCGCCAGGTAATGGGCTGGTTAGTGGCAGCATTGCTGCTTATTACCAGCGGATTATTATATTGGCGATATACAATTTATTATCCTTCCACAGACGATGCTTATGTGCAAGCCAATATTGTTAATGTAGCCGCGCAAGTGACTGGTCCAATAAAAAATGTGTTTGTACAAGATCATCAATTGGTAAAGCAAGGTAATTTGCTTTTTACCATTGATCCAGCACCTTTTGTCCTGGCGGTCCAAATAGCGCAAGCGCAAGTGGAACAATCGCAAGCGCAGTTAGCTAATACGCAGCGAAATACAGCGCGGGCTTTCACTTTAGTCGCAAAAAATTTATTACCCAAGGCCGATGGTGATGACGCCAAAATGCAGCTTAAAGTTGCCCAGGCAACTTTGGCTGCTGTGCAAAATCGCTTGGCGCAAGCGCAATTAGATTTATTGCACACTAAAATACTTGCGCCAGCAGATGGTACTGTGACTAATTTTAGTTTACGTGAAGGTTCAATGGTGAATGCAGGTGTAGTGCAATTTGCATTTATTGAGCAGGCGCATTGGTGGGTTGAGGCGAATTTTAAAGAAACAGATTTGAAGCGTATCCACGTAGGGCAACCGGCAGAGGTTATCGTCGATATTTATCCAGATCAGGTTTATAAAGGCGTGGTGCAAGGAATCAGTTTGGGTAGTGGTGCGGCTTTTTCATTATTACCGCCAGAAAATGCAACGGGTAATTGGGTGAAAGTAACGCAGAGATTTCCGGTGCGAGTAGATATCGTTGATCCTGATCCTAATTATCCGTTACGTGTTGGGGCGAGTAGTACGGTGACTATCGATACGAAATAGTGGATTCGCACCATATAAGTTTCTTATGGCGAGTAAAAAAAGCTTATTGTTCTTGTGTTAGCCCTGCTTTTTTGCGTAAATCACGCAATGTTACGCCTAGCAAAACCTCAACAGGGTTAGTATATATCGGCGCTTAGAGATTATTATGAAAACACTTACCTTAAAAAACGGCGTTAAAATGCCTATGTTTGGTTTGGGAACGGATGGGGTTACACATATTTCCAAACCCATTGCTGAAGCCATTCATTTAGGTTATCGGCTCATTGATACGGCTTCGGCCTATGGAAATCATCAAGAACTTGGCAAGGCTATTAAAGAAATTAATCGTGCAGAATTATTTATCTGCACAAAAATTAATAATGGCGATTTAATTAATGCAACGCCAGCACAAGCCGTCAATAAAATATTAGCTGAACTTGATACGCCATATATTGATTTATTACTGATCCATAGCCCGTCGGTTCATGCTTTTCCCGCAGTAATTAACGCATTGATAACTTTAAAACAGCAGGGAAAAGTTAAAAGCATCGGCGTCAGTAATTTTATGATAAAACATCTTGAGCGCTTAAACAGCATGATAGAGCATATTGATGTTAATCAAATGGAATGCCATCCTTATCTTTTTCAAACAGAGCTGATACGCTACTGTCAAAATAATAATATCACGGTGATGGCATATCGGCCTTTCGGTGAAGGTATTTTTGCGCAGGATAAAGTGCTGCAGCAAATAGCAGCATCTTATAAAACGACTTTGCAGCAAATCAGTTTAAGTTGGCTAATGCAAATGGAAATGCCAGTTGTTGCCAGAAGTAATTCTGCAGTGCGCTTGGCAGAAAATTTACAAGCGCTTGCTCTCTCACTATCAACAGCTGATATGGAGAAAATTAAAAGGCTCAATAAAAACATGCGAACCTGCACTGGAAGTTGGGCAGACTTTGAAGAAGAAAAGTTTGTCGAAGAATTAATACTTTAACATACGCTAAGTGTTTCATATAACGAGTATATATCATGTTTGATAAATCATTATTAATAAATAAAACAATCGATTTCGTTAAACAAACGCTTGCTGAAGATACCTCTGGTCATGATTGGTGGCATATCTATCGGGTTTGGAAAATGGCGTGCTATTTGGCAGAAGAAGAAAATGCCAATGGTTTAATCGTGGAATTAGCGGCTTTACTGCATGATATTGCCGACTGGAAATTTCATAACGGCGATCTAGAGGCTAGCGCTACTGTTGCAAATACATGGTTGCTTGAGCAGCAGGTCGATGCTGAAGTTATCAAAAAAGTCTGCCATATTATCAATAATGTCACCTTTAAAGGCGCTAATGTTCCAGAAGCAGAGTTGACGCTTGAAGGTAAAATTGTACAGGATGCTGATAGATTAGACGCCATTGGCGCTATCGGCATAGCGCGGGTTTTTACCTATGGTGGTTATAAAGGCCAATCAATGCATGATCCTGACTTGCCCTTGGAGTTTCATGATAGTTTTGAAGCGTATAAAAATAAAAATACCACAGCCATTAACCACTTTTATGAAAAACTACTTTTATTAAAAGATAGAGTACACACTAAAACCGCTAAAAAAATAGCGCTAGAACGCCATCAGTTTATGCAAATGTATTTAGCGCAGTTTCATGCTGAGTGGAACGTATAATTTCTAGCGAGCGCAAAATTGGCGCGTTTTTAAAAGTGCATGCTTAAAAAAAAAAAAATTATAATTATTT
>CAIUAS010000099.1 GCA_903897205.1 uncultured Gammaproteobacteria bacterium | reverse complement strand
GGTAGAAGAGTCTGCTAAAGGTGGCGCTTCCGTAGCGGCAGGTTTTCCGCTGTTTTTAATCGCAGTTTTAACCATTTTAATGGTGCAGCTACAAAGTTTTTCACGCGTTTTTTTGGTGATATTAACCGCACCCTTAGGGTTGATTGGCGTCACACTGGCTTTATTATTATTTGATAAGCCTTTTGGTTTTGTCGCCATGTTAGGCACTATTGCCTTGTCGGGCATGATTATGCGTAATTCGGTCATTTTGGTTGATCAAATAGAACAAGATCGAGCCACAGGCATTGAAGCGTGGCAAGCCATCGTTGAGTCGACGTTAAGGAGATTTAGACCCATTATGCTCACGGCGGCTGCCGCTATTTTAGCGATGATACCGCTGACTAGTAGTGTGTTTTTTGGGCCGATGGCGGTGGCTATCATGGGTGGTTTAGCTGTGGCAACCGTACTCACCATTTTGTTTCTGCCGGCACTTTATGCGGCTTGGTTTAGAGTGAGAATGTAGCTTTATTGATTTGTTTTTTTTTGAATTAGAACAGATCTATGTAATCGTTAAAGAGGCTGTACAGGAATCGCTGAAGCGGTGCGCAATACTTCATTTTTTTCATTGAAATAAACTAGGGTAGGTTTATGCAATTCAGCTTCTTTTGAATCTAAGCTTGCGTAGGCGCAAACAATTATGAGATCGCCAGCACAGGCTAATCTAGCAGCAGCCCCATTAACTGAAAAAATACCAGAGTTATCTTCTGCACGGATGGCGTATGTTGTAAAGCGCGCGCCGTTGTTAATATTGTAAATTTGTATCTGTTCGTATTCTCTGATACCTGATAGATCAAGAATAGTACCATCAATGGCGCAAGAGCCTTCATAGCCTAATTCTGAACGAGTCACGGTAGCTCGGTGTAGCTTTGCTTTAAGCATGGTAATGTTCATAAAAAATACTATAAATACGTTTGAAAACCTGACATTATCCATTAATTTTAATTCTTGATCAACTTTTAAGCGGGTTGTGTGGTCTGGAAATAACAGTATATATCAGCCGGTATACATTTTTAATGCGCGAGTGTTAAGATTGCCTGCGCACAGTTTTTTAACTATTGATAACCGATATTGAAGAGTTTTTAACTATGAATTTAAGTCCGGTAAAACAGTATGCAGATGTTGTGAATGGTGTGATACATATTCGTGTTCCTGAAGGTTTTGACGCTAAACGTGTTGAGCTAACCATCGTGCCTTTAGAGGATGAGTCGTTATTGCCCACGGCTTTTCAACAATTCTTACTTGATAGTCCAGAAATGTCTGATGATGAATATAAGGCTATTGAAGAAAAAAGACAGCATTTGCAGATATGGAAATAATCTGCCTTGATACCAATGTATTAATTGCCCATAAACGCGCTAAGAAAGCGGATAAAGATAAGACGTTTTTGTATCATTTGGCAGCCAAACATCATCAATTTTCAGTTTCAAGTATCACAGTGTATGAATTGTTGCGGGGTGATAATCAAGATGAAGATACTTATTGGAAGGCTATGTTTAGCAATATGATAGTACTAGGTTTTGATAGTCATTGCGCAGAGCAGGCGGCTATTATTTACAAGGATTTGAAAAATAAAAGCTTGCTCATTGAAGCTGAAGATTTATTAATAGCAGCGACAGCATTAGCAAATAAAATGCGCTTGGCT
>CAIUAS010000098.1 GCA_903897205.1 uncultured Gammaproteobacteria bacterium | reverse complement strand
CAAAATATTTTGCGTGTTAATTAGAAATTTTACTGAACTTTAAGGAAGTCGTCATGCAAAAAATAGCAATTAATAGTAGCTATCCGTTTCCGATCAATGAGGGGTTAACCGCTAGCTTTTTATCGCAATCGGGTAATGTTTTGCAGCTAGGACTGCATGATATTGATCAACAAGAGCTGTTAGCGCTAAAAAAACATCCCATAAAATGCGGTATTTTCGTTGATCAACCCGTAATTTTGTTGTTATTCGATTTTGGTGCAGGCGGTCAGTATGACGCGCCCTTTGATGCCAGATTATATACACGTGAGCAGTTAAACTTATTGAATATCGATAATGCAGAGCAGCGTTTAGCCATTGAGTTTCACGTTGTTGAATTAAAAAACAATACAATAAAAGTAATACGTCTCTTTACTCTGCCGCCTGATTTAACCGTTAATTTTTTAGCGGCTGTGCAAGAGCAGCTATCAAAGCCGCTTGATAAGAATTTATATAACCAAAAATTAAATTTAATTTATCAAAAATCGTTTGCTGATTTATTAGCCCTAACGCATTTATATAAAGCGGGTACTTAATGACAAAATTAACGGTTTCTCAAGCATCAATCGTTTTAAACCTATCGATTCCGCAGATTAATAAATTGATACGAGATCGCGTTTTAAAAGCCGCGAAGCTAGATCCCGCAAAAGTAACCAGTCCGTATTGTATTACAAGGAAAGAAATAGAGCGCTACCGGAAAGTCCATAAACCGTGCATGAGAGCAACAAAAAGATGTGAGCCGTGCAAGCATGTCTTGAAGAAGGCTTGCGCGTCCTGTCAGCGTTTAATTTGCATTAAAGACTATCGTTTGACAAGACATCACATGCCATCGGCAAAATGCAAAGATTGCGAAAATAAACGCAAACTTGAGAAAAAAGCTTAAAATTGCACTTGTGAAAAATTTGATTTTTTATTGTATAGATAAAAGAGTAACTTAATTTATTAGGCATGCCCCTTGCGAATTTCAATGGTTCATTTGTTGCCCGTTTGACTGTGGTGTGTAAAACATTAAATAGCCAAAAAATTACAGTTAAAAATTTTAAATCAAAAATTATTGACAATTATTTGCTTTGTGCTATGATGGTTTTCGTTAAGTGCAACGACACTTAACGTCCTAAGAAACCGAAATGGCACAAGGAGATAATCATGTTTAATGAACTAGAAACACTCTACACGTATACCCGCGAACAAGCTTTAGAAGATGGTTTTTTAATTGACGTAACGAAAACCGCGAAAGAAGCCGGACTTCGTTATCCTGTGGCCGTCA
Organism: uncultured Gammaproteobacteria bacterium; assembly: GCA_903897205.1. Classification (GTDB taxonomy): domain Bacteria; phylum Pseudomonadota; class Gammaproteobacteria; order CAIUAS01; family CAIUAS01; genus CAIUAS01. Next base: position 544 of record CAIUAS010000098.1, on the reverse strand, counting down.
CAAGCGCGGTATGGGAAAAATATATTGCATGGGAAGATGAGGACACGCAGCGGCAAACGCATCAAGATAGCGAAGGGCGGTTGTGGGATGTGCTATTTATGTTAAAAAATGCTATTAATCGTTTAGTGGGGGCAACAACAGAAATTCATTATGAGCTTTATGTTGTTCCTCGGGACGGTAAAGCTCGAAAACCAAAAAAAACCGCGCTGAAGTCGCTGTGTCATCCAGGGGATAGTGGAGAACCCGTTATCACGATTATGGAACCCGACGAAGATTAATTTTACAGATAACTAACGTGGGTTTACTCTTAGATCAGTAAATCCACGCTAACTGAACAAGCGAGCACCTATGATTGATATTGTTACGATGCGTTCAAAATTCAAAGGGATCCGTGTTGATATTTATCGCCGATTTCGAGAAACGGATCCCGTAACCCATAAAATTTTACATTCCAAAAAGCAAATAGGTTCTTTTAAGCTAACTCCTGATTTTATCTATCCAGAGCCATTAAATGAGGCGTTGGAGCCTGATGAAGTCTTGCAGT
>CAIUAS010000097.1 GCA_903897205.1 uncultured Gammaproteobacteria bacterium | reverse complement strand
TTATGTAAAAAATCCCCACCGCCTGCCGAGTAAGCGGCTAACAATGAATAGAGCAGGAGCAAGTAACTTAGCCAGGCAATTACTTGGCCTGTTCTGCCTAAAGTGGCTTTGGCCATTGAGATGATATTACTGTTGGCTGGTAGCCATAGATTGACTTCTAAAATTAATAACGCGCTGGTTGTCATAATGAACCAGCAAGCGAATAACAGTAAAGTGGAATGGATAAAACCGGCCTGGGAAGTTGCGATAGGCAAGGCCAGCATTCCACCACCAATGGCTGTACCCACGATAAGTAAAATGCCGCCAAGGAGTTTTGTATTCATGGCAAGTCCTCAAATTGTATTGTTAGTTTAAAAAAAGATTACGCTTGGTTTATTAGTTCTTTGTTTTTCGATTGTTTGCGGATGCCCCACCGCTGGGTGAATGTGTGATTACCTGCTATTGCAGGTAAAAAAAATAATAGGAATAGGAAGCTGGACAGCTAGCAATCTGCTCTGAGAAAACACCTGATTGTAGGCTTTGCTGCTGCATGATGAAGTGCTTATATAAAATTGTGGATTTTTTTAAAACTATAGGATTTTTAATGAGGTGTCAAGCGCTGCCTTGCAACAGTGTGGCCACCATGTCCAGATAAAAGCTTCTTTGTCTGCCCGCTGCCGAAGGAGGCATCGTATGATTCAGCATTTTTGTCGTGTAGTAGTAGAGAGCGCATTGATAATTTTTTTACACTCTTAAGGTTTCTTTAAGATTCGCCTGCTAGACTAATACTTAAGAAGCAACGAGGTGTGTCATGGCAAATCCAAAACAACCCAAGAGTTTAAATCACGGCGATAGTATTATTAGCTCTTTAGAAAAACTTGGCCTAATGCGCGAAGTGATGGGCAGCGTCGATAAAAAAAGAAAAGGTTTCTTTAAATTTCTCACTAAATCTTCTACAGAAAATGAAGTTGCCGATTCAGCTATCGATTCCACTAATCCTAAAAATGTGCCTTAGCTTTAATAAAGTATTTTTATTATTATGCTGTAAGCTTATTTTAATTCCCGGCAAATCTCTCTTACTATGTTAACTGCTTTATAAATATCTTCGCGCCAGATATTTAAATAGGTAACAGCGCGTAGAAGTTTGGGGCCTATTTGCGAAAAACGTACCCCTTTATCCAGACAGATTTTCAAAAACATTTCTGCGGTTATTTTATTAGACTGCCATTCAAATAAAACAATATTAGTTTCCGGCGGATTATTCAAAACATGAATAGGCGAAATAGCTTCGCTTAATAATTTTGCTAATATTCCTGCGTTGTGATGGTCTTCGCGCAAACGTCGAATGTGATGGTCTAATGCGTAAATGCCTGCCGCCGCTAAAATGCCACTTTGCCGCATGGCGCCGCCCATTAATTGTTTTAAGCGACGAATTTTTGGGTAAAGGCTTTGATCAAATACTAATACAGCGCCCACCGGACAGCCCAGTCCTTTCGTTAAACAAATCGTTACCGTATCAAACCCTTTTGCTATTTCGGCGGGGGCTAATTCTGTTTTTACATTGGCATTAAAAAAACGGGCGCCATCCATGTGCAATTTCAAATTTAATTCTTTTGCAATGCTGACGATTGCTGTTAATTGGGTTGTTGACCAGGGTATGCCGCCGCCGATATTCGTTGTATTTTCGATGCTTAATATTTTTGAAAGGGGCAAGTGGATACCTTTCATAGCACGATAGGCTTGCTTAACTGCGTCAGCACTAAAAATGCCAGTTTGTGTTGGAATAGGCCTGCACATCACATTAGCATGAACCGCAGGACCACCCGTTTCGGCGAAGAATAAATGACTATTTTCTGCCGCCAGCAATTCATCACCACGCTCAGCTAAGGCGCAAATAGCAACTTCATTTGCCATGGTAGCTGATGGAAAAAATAACCCGGCTGAAAATCCCAGCATTGAGGCAAGCCTTTCTTCTAATTTGCGTGTAGTAGGATCTTCCCCACGCTGCTCATCGCCTAATTCTGCCTCCATCATCGCCTTTTTCATTTCAGGGGTTGGCCTGGAGACGGTGTCACTGGATAAATCAATCCCTTTGAACATACGGTTTTTCCTTTACTTGCACGCCTGTCTTTGAAATAAAGCCTACTTTAAGCGACTTCTTTCTTATTCACTAAACCATTTTCCATCTCTTCAGAACGCGGCTGTTTAATGAAAAGAGCCGAAAGTTTAGTGTATTCTTGGCATATTCTCTTCTCAAAATAGTGTTTAACTTACTATCATCCATAAAAAAATACCTGAACTCCTTTGTTATAATTGCAGTGTCAAAAAGTTGCAAACAAAGGGAAATATTCCGGCGTGAAAAATCATAGCATGTTCTTAGCTAAAATTCTAAAGTTAATGCCTAAAAAAATGAATCGTTGGATACAATTTGTTGCCACGGGGACATGAGTTAATCACACATCAATGATGGAATCACCCTATAAAAGCACACGATATTTTTATTTTTGGTTGACAGTATTTCCTACTAATCATAAATTACACCTAACTTTTTATTCTCTTTTCTTAGCGCTATTTATCATGCCCGATCAACGCCTATTTTTATTAAAACAATGGCTTATTTCACAATTGGCTAACCAACATTTTATTATCGAACCGATTACCGGCGACGCCAGTTTTCGGCGTTATTTTCGTGTGCAAGTGGCCGAACAATCTTTTATTGCCATGGATGCGCCACTGGATAAAGAAGATTGTCGCCCTTTTGTCGCTATCGCAACCGCTTTCGCTAAACTGGGCATTCAGGTGCCTCATATTTTTGCCTTGGATTTAAGCCAAGGTTTTTTATTGCTCACGGATTTAGGCGATCGTTTATATCTGAATGAACTTAATGCTGAAAATTTTCGTCTGCTTTATACGAAAGCATTAGATGTCTTAATCCCAATTCAAACATGCCAGGCAGTGACTGATTGGCCCTTGCCGCATTTTGGCCGTGATTTTATTACTCGCGAATGGCAACTCTATGTGGATTGGGTGGTTAATAAACATTGGCATATTAAAGCGAGCGTGCAGGAGCAACATCTGTTAACCAATACGCTGGAATTATTATTTGATAGCGCCGCTGCTCAGCCGCAAGTCTGTGTGCATCGCGATTATCATTCGCGTAATTTGTTGCGCTTAGTGGATGATGGAGTTGGAGTGTTGGATTTTCAGGATGCGGTCTGGGGGCCTATTACTTATGATGCGGTGTCTTTGTTGCGTGATTGTTATATCGATTGGCCGCTTGCTCAGATAGAAGAAATCATAGCCCAGTTTTATTGGCAACTGCGCGATGCCAAACATATTAAACAGCACTCATTGGAAGAATTTATCCGCTGGTTTGATTTGATGGGAGTTCAACGTCATTTAAAAGCGCTTGGTATATTTGCGCGTTTAAATTATTTATATCAACGCCCTAATTATTTGCAATATATACCGCGTGGTTTAACGTATGTATTGCACGTATGTGAGAAATATCCGGAATTAAAATTGTTCCGTGAGTTTTTACAGCCGCAGGCGATTACCCCTTTAACAGAGGATTTTGTACGATGCGAGCCATGATTTTAGCTGCAGGCCGTGGCGCTCGCATGCGGCCGTTAACGGATGCGGTGCCTAAGCCGTTGTTAAAAGTCGGGGATAAACCATTAATTGCTTATCATTTAATTAAATTGGCTAGCCTTGGTATTACTGAGGTTGTGATTAATATTGCTTATTTGGCGGATGTTATTAAAAACACCTTGGGGGATGGGCGGCAATATGGGGTACATATTGAATATTCTTATGAGCCTGAGGCGTTAGAAACCGGAGGCGGTATTTATCAGGCGTTGCCTTTGTTGGGTGATGAGCCTTTTTTGGTGGTGAGTGGGGATGTGTGGACAGCGTATCCTTTTGAGCGGTTGCCTAAGCAGTTATCTACTTCATTGGCGCATTTGGTGTTAGTGCCTAATCCCGAGTTTCATCCAAGGGGTGATTTTACTTGTGAGGATGGTTTGTTAGGTTTAGAGGGGCCGCATAAATTTACCTTTGGGAATATCGGTGTTTATCATCCGCAGTTTTTTGCGGACTGCAAACCTGGTTTTTTTCGGTTGGGTGATTTAATGGCTGCTTGGATTAACAAGCAACAGGTTGGGGGGGAGGTTTATTGTGGCGAGTGGTATAACATTGGCACGCCGGCGCAATTGGCTTTTTTGCAGGGGAAGGTTATAACGACAGCTTATTCTTAGAGCGGTGGTCTCGGCGGGGCCCTGTCGCTGCGGGACTCTTCGAGTTGATATGGATGAAAAAAACTTTCATTTTGGCGTTTTTCTTAATACTTCCTTAAGGTTAAGGTGAGATAATGGTTACATTACTGTGTAGTTACACAAAAATGGATTAGCCATGAAGATAACGATATCTGAAAACATTATTAATTTTCTTACAGAAAAAGCGGCGGCTCCGGAAACCCAGCTGAATCGTTTAGTTGAGGGCCTTCCAGAGAAGCCTGCGGTCATTCAAGCGCAATTAGATAAATTAAAAGCATTAATTGATAGTAATTTAGCTGGAAACGCGGATTTAATTAAGAATCCTGAAAAAATTAAAGACTTTATTTCACTAGCCTTAGATAAATTCGTACTTGAGTTAATTGTATTAGCAAAAGCTTATTTATTAGATGCCGAAGGGAAGCTGAAAAAAGAGATAGCAAAGGCAATTGCTCATCTCATTGAGCAAGAAAAAAAATCAGCTACTGACATTGTAAACACACTCATTAAAGCTTATGTAAATATTTGTATACAGCAACAGATACATGCTATCAGCAATGATAAAGATACAAAAAATAAAGAACTATACAATGCAACGGCTTCGTCTTATCTAAATAAGGCTGTCAGAGATTTTTTAAACTCAAATAGAACCAAATACTGCTTTATAAAAAATCGTGAAATTGAGTTAATGGATAATTTGAATTTTTATTATGATCGTCTAAAAGCTCAATTAGACATTCGTAGTAAAGAAATTATTGACGCGTTTATCAGTAAATTTGACGCAAAATTGAAGATATATTTAACTGCCGCAAAAAATAAAAAAACTACCCACGCCAAGCTTGATAAGAAGCTAACCGATTTGCTTAACTATTATAAAGAATATGGGAATAGTTTATATAAAATTTTAAGTACTTATCATAAAGCCTTGCCTAAGCATTCTGCAAACACAGCAAATTTCGATGAAATGCTAAATAATGAGATAGTTCTATATGACCACAAACAACAAATAAAAGAATTAAGCGAACAGAATTATAAATTAAAGAATAAAGCCCTTAAATTAAACCAAGTTCATAAAGAACTAGCCGTATCTAATCCTAATTTTAAACCATCAGCTAGTGCTTATCATCAATTTCTTAAAGAAAACATTATTCAAAACAGAAGGGCTTTACTTCATTCAGTAAAACAAGAATGCGATCAGCAACGAATACTACGCAAAGAATTAGATGGCCAAAAAATAAATTTAGCGGAGCAACAAAAAATAATTATCGCTAATGATACTAAAATTAAGGAATTAAAAAATAACTACCAATCTCTAAATGATTTTACTGATAAATTGGTTAGCACCGAAATATGGCTTACTATCTGTAAAAAATTAGATAAAAAAATTAACTCTCTTAAACTTGCTAAATATTCTCCGCTTCTCGACAAAAAGGAAATACAAACTAAAATAGATGCTTTGGTTGCTTTAAAAGATAATTTATTTGAAAACCGCTATAGCAATAAATATATAAGTACTATTATTGCCGAATGGAAATATACAACTGTAGCTACTAAACAAGAAAAATCACCCCATTATTTAGCCTTAGAAGTAAAAAGAAAATTTACCTTTTTTTCGATAAATACAACTGATAAAGCTGAACCAACAAAAGATAACATGAAGAAAAAAACCGAGTCTATTGACATTATTGATGATATTGAAAGCCGTTATCGCCATTGCATTATATGAGCAAGACAGCTCTGTGTGTTGGGCTGCGCTGCGCTTAACCCAACCTCCTTAAATATTTGTCACGGCGTTTTTCTAAATAACGTTTTTAACTGCTCTCCTGGATCGGGCGCTCGCATAAATGCTTCGCCCACTAAAAAGGCATTAATTCCATGTTGCTGTAATAAAGCAACGTCTTCTGCCGTATGGATGCCGCTTTCGGTAATTAACAAGTGAGCTTTCGGTAACTGGCGAGCTAAATTTAGTGTGGTGTTTAAATCGGTGGCAAAGGTCCGCAGGTCGCGATTATTAATACCGATTAAAGGCGTCGGTAAAAACAAGGCGCTCTTTAATTCGCTTGCATCATGTACTTCAACTAATACCGCCATGCCTAATTCCATGGCTATTTGGGTGAATTCAACTAAGGCTTCGTCCGTTAATAAGGCGACTATTAATAAAATACAATCTGCGCCGATGGCACGTGCTTCGTAAATTTGATAGGCATCGATAATAAAATCTTTTCTTAAGAGGGGTAATTCAACTGCCGCATGAGCTTGTTGCAGATAATCATTATGGCCTTGAAAAAAGTGTTGATCCGTTAAAACGGATAAACAAGCAGCACCTGCTTGCGCGTAACTTTTTGCAATAGCGATGGGATCGAAATTTTCTCTAATTAACCCTTTGCTGGGCGATGCTTTTTTTATTTCGGCAATAACCGCAGCTTCATTGTTATTTAATTTATTTTGCAAAGCTTTCACAAAATCACGGGGCGCGGGTGCTTGAGTTAATTGTTTTTGCAAAGCGTTATGGGGATAGTGTTGTTTTAATTCAGCAACTTCTTTGGCTTTATGCAGGGCTATTTTTTGTAATATATCATTTTGCATTTTATTATCGTGTTATTTATTTAGTGGCGCTTAGTTTTTGTGTTAACTCTCTTAGCGCAAGTAATTTTTTATAAGCGCTGCCATCGGCCAATACAGCGAATGCTTTTGCCACGCCCTCTTGCAAATTATCTGCTAATCCTGCCACATAAATAGCGGCGCCCGCATTTAAGGCAATGATGTCCCTGGCAGGGCCTGGCACATTTTGTAACACTTGTTCTATGATGGCTAAACTTTCTACGGCGCTGTTTACTTTTAAACTATCTAAGGGCGCTCGCGTTAAACCAAATTGTTCAGGTGTGAGCGTGTAAACGGTAATTTGATTATTTTTTAATTCGGCCACCTGGGTTGGCAGGTTAATACTAATTTCATCTAAGCCGTCTTCTGCATTAACGACCATGGCACGTTCGCTGCCAAGTTGTTGCAAGACTTGCGCTATGGGAAAAACCCAATGGCGATCAAATACACCCACGACTTGGCGTTTGACATTGGCCGGATTAATTAAAGGGCCGATAAGATTGAAAAAGGTGCGAATGCCTAATTCCTTGCGTGGATTGGCGGCATGCTTCCAAGCAGTGTGGTGGTGGCTGGCATACATAAAACCCAAACCCAGTTCTTGGATGCAATAAGCAATTTCCTGTGGTGTTAAGGTAAGGTTAATGCCCGCTGCTTCTAATACATTTACACTGCCCGAACGGCTAGAAACGGCAATACTTCCATGTTTAGCGATGCGGCCACCGGCTGCCGCGACCACGAAAGCACTGCAGGTTGAGATGTTAAATGTATGTGAATGATCGCCGCCGGTTCCAACAATATCAAGCAGCGAATCTGTGTCTATCTCAACGGGTAACACTAATTCTTTGAGTACTTTGGCAGCAGTGACTAATTCCTCTACGGTTTCGCCTTTCATGCGCATGGCCACTAAAAATCCGCCTAGTTGCGCAGCGCTGACGCTGCCACTCAAGATGGCCCACATGACAGCTCGCATTTCTTCGGCGGATAAATCATGCTTTTGTATTAATTGTTCTATGGCGGTTCGAATAGTAAACATCATTTAATAACGTAAAAAATTAGTTAATCGTTGGTGTCCGTGTTCGCTCAAAATGGACTCTGGATGAAATTGTACGCCTTCTATAGAAAAATCGCGATGGCGTAATTCCATAATTTCTGTGGGATGATCGCCTGTTTGCGTCCATGCCGTTATTTCTAAACTATTAGGAAAATAACCTTCTACTTTCGAAGCACAAATAAATTGCCTTCTACAGGCTCACCTTGTTGCAGACGGCCGGTGATTTTTTTATCTACTAAAATTTGCATGTCAAAATGTTTTGCTAAGATTTCAATGTATATTTTAGCATGTACGTAGCGGGCGGTTTTAGTTAATTGATAAGAACGTATATCGGCTGTTTCAATGGTAAATGCAAATAACCCTTTTTCGCTTAAATTAGTATGAACGCTGGAAAATATAGGTTTTAAATCGCCAAAGTAAACCAGGGTATCGGCAGCGATAATTAAATTATAATTTGCTTTTTTTCCGGTTAAAACGCTAAGAATATCGGCTTCTATTAATTCATTATAGCTATTTTTTTCTTTCGCTTTAGCAAGCATGCGTGGTGAAATATCTACGCCTACTAAATAAGCAGCAATATCTTTTAATTCCTGGCCCGCTAAACCACTGCCACATCCTAAATCCAGAATCCGCCATTGCGCATTTTCTGGAATATAATTAGTTAACGCTTGTCTTAATAAGCGGGGGACTTGGTAATGCAGATTATCTGTTAAATGTTGGTCAAAATTGCCCGCATAACTATCAAATAAACTTTTCACGTATTCTGTTGGCGCTGCGTCAGGATTAGCGGCGCCTGTTAATGCCTTTAACAAATATTCGGCTGCTTTGTTCTCCGGTTGGCATTCTAAAACTTTTTGATAATATGCAATTGCCGTTGCCTGTTTGCCCATTTTTAAGTAGATGGCGCCTAAATTACAATAAGCATCGGCATGGTTCGGCGCTATGGCTAAGATTTTTTTAAATTGCTGGATCGCATCGGGAAAATAGCCGGCCGCCATATAGGCAACCCCTAAACTGTAGTAGGCTTGATAATCTTCCGGCGCCAGTTGCAGATATAATTGATAATGAAAAATAGCTTCAGTAAAGCGATCTTGCTGCAATAACGCGCCTGCGAGATTACTGCGCGCATCTTTATGTTTTGGCTCGATTTGTAAGGCTTTATTAAAATAGTCTATCGCATCAGTGGGATCATTTTGCTTGAGATATAATACGCCTAAATTATTCAGCGCTTCGACATGACGCGGTTGTAAGCTTAATAAGGTTTGATAATGTTCCATCGCTTTTACTAATTCATCTTGCTGTAAATATAAATTAGCTATTTGCCAATGCGCGCTGGGAGATTTAGGTTGCCATTGTAATACTTGTTGAAATTGGTTTATCGCATTAGCTTTATCATCGAGTTTAATATAAAGCAGGCCTAAATTTAGGTGTGCTTCGATATAATCGTGTTGTAAAGCAATCGCTTTTAAAAAAAAAGGTTCGGCTTCTTTTAATAAATTTTGCTTATATAATAAACCGCCTAAATTATTATAAACATCACTATAATTTTCATCCAATTCAATTGCACGCTGATAGTGCTGGGCTGCTTTGTCCCAATTATTTAGCTGTTTATAGGCGTTTGCCAAATTGTTATGCAGAATAGGGTCGGCATCGTGAAAACGTAATGCCTGTTCAAACCATATTACTGCATTATCGAATTGCCCAAACTGCGCCGCTAATAACCCTAGCATATGTAAGGTCTGCGCATGTTGGGGGTTATCCGCTAATATTTCCAAATAAAGTTTTTTGGCTGTCGCTAAATCCTCTGCTTGATGGGCGGCGAGAGCAAGCTCAAATAGTTTATTAAGTGGTTTCATGAAGGGGCGGGTGCAAAAAAGTAATAACGCGTCCTTCTGCTTCGGTAAGATGTTCCCAATCACGCATGCCCAGTTCAATACCAATCGCGCCGCAAGTGGGTATGTTCATTTTGGCATCTTCACATAAGAAATGTAATAACCAGGTTAAACTAGGATTATGGCCGAAAAATAATACTTTTTTATAAGTAGACTTAATGGCTTTAATAATTTCCATTAGTTCTTCAACACCACAGGTATAGATCTGTTGCTTAACTTGAATTTTTTCCTCGGCATAATTTAGTTCTTTCGCGATAATATTTGCGGTGCTTAAGGCACGCATCGCTGGACTGCTAATAATTAAATCTGGCTTTACTTTTTGTTGTTTTAATTCCTGCCCAATAGTATGTGCATGTTGTTCACCTAAAGGGGTTAGTGGTCGCTCAAAATCCGTCAGATCAAGTTGATCCCAGCTGGCTTTAGCATGGCGAATTAAATATAAGGTTTTCATATGGCCTCTTAATTAGTAGAACGGCGTCTTTGGTAAACGCCGTTTTCAAAATTATCGAAATATTCTTCCAGTTCAGGGTGTTCGATAGAATCTGCTATTGGATCGAGCTCCAATTGATTTTCTGCCGCATAAGCGCGGTGGACGGATCCATGTACTAAAATATGGTACCACGGCTTATCCTTTGCTGGTTGCCCTGAAACCATTTTAGTATACCATTCGTCGGATCCTGCAAAATTTGGATCGACGTCTATAATGACGCCGCGATAACCGAACATAAGGTGTAGCACAATCTGACCAACTGCAAATTTGGCCTGCGATGATGTCATAAATAATTCCAATAATTAATACTTTTAAGCTTATATATTTTTACGGTTATTTCCACTAATTTTTTTATTATATAAGGCCATTATTATTTTCCAGTTTAGTATCCTCGACAGGTTTCATTTTTAGACTAGATATGTTGCAACAATTTACTTATGTGTTGGCCGGTTTACAATGGCCTGCTTGCATGACGCAACCATTGGGTTTTTGGGGTTCGCCAGGCATAGTATGTAGTTTTAATGGTTGATGTGGCGCAGAGCATGCTATTAAACTTGCGGATAATGCTACTAAAATAACTAATGAAGAAAAAAGCCTTTTCATGTGTATTTCCTATGGTTTAGTTTAAGGATCAATTTTATGTTGTACTTTTGTTTCAAAGTGTTTATTTCTGCGCTCATTATCGCAGCAGTTTCTGAATTATCCAAGCGAAACGCTTTTTTAGGGGCTTTTTTAGCTTCACTACCCTTGGTGTCTGTTTTAGCCATGGTTTGGCTGTATGTCGATACCCAAAATCCATTGGAAGTCGCTAAGCTATCACAAAGTAT
>CAIUAS010000096.1 GCA_903897205.1 uncultured Gammaproteobacteria bacterium | reverse complement strand
TGTTATTATTTGAATAATTTATTCGTTATGGCTATAACCTTTTCTCTTCAATAAGCTATTTTTAAATAAACCTTAAACCTATGTTGAACCGAACAAAGCTACTGTTATTACAGTTTAGTTTAGGGTTCGTATTGTACGCACCATTCAATATTGTAAAAGCTAACGAGTTGTCCACTATTTCAACTTCGAATATTGTTCAGGCAACCACTTCAGCATTGCCTAATTGTTTACGTTATAAAGTAACAGGTATTTGTTTCTGGCTAAATTGCGACGGGCCCTATTGTTCTGTTAATGAAACTTTAAAAGTAGATCACTTTTTACCAGATGCTGTTGTATCGGTTTATCGCAAAAGTGATAGCAACCCTTGGGATTATGCTAATAAGATCCTTGATCCAGTCGCTCAAAAAGCGGGCGAGGAACAAGTGCAAACTATTATGGGATTTAAAATGGGACATGGTAATGAAACTACCGCCAGTCCGCAGGATCAAAATGCGCATTTTAAAGAATCCGATGTCATCGGTAATCCAGCCATTAAATTATTTCAGCAGCTTAATCATTTATTTTTGCCCAGCCAGGCAACGCCTTTTATGCCGTATTATTTATCGATGCTCGATGCTTATATGTGGCGTTCGCCATTAATGGAAATGCTGCTTTATCCATTAAATATTATTCCTGGTGTGCATATAGTAGGTTCACTCATCGATAATTGGGGTTCGGTTTACCCGCGCACTGGCTTTTTAAATCAGCCAGCGGATGCTAAAGCAGCCGCTGTGCTTGCCCAACGTGCGATTGATATTGCGACTAAAGATTATCAACCACATGTGTATAAGCCCTTAAATTCAGATTCATGCGGCGTTCATTGCGAGGTCGCTGCAGCGAAAGAAAATGATCCCGATATTCAATGGCAAATGGTTTATCCCAAAACAGAAAATCAATGTGCGATGTTTGGTAAAAATGATTTAGCGCAACCCCGTCCCTGGAATAGCGATGCGGCGCAAATGGGTGATGGAAACTATGCCTGGGTTCTCTGGCGTCGCTATCATGGCTGTATCCAAGGTGAAGGTTCTTATATTGGCGAAATGGATTATTAGCCCTCCTTTTTTTCAGATTTTCCTTTAACTTTTATTTCATAATTTAATACTATGCGTATAACTTTTTGGCAGCGATCGCTTTTACTGCTGGCTGGACTTCTTTGGTCTTTTTCGGCCTGCGCCGATTTAGTGCCCGCAGGAAATAATACTTTTTACTACCGTACCGGCGGCGGCCACAGTGTGCCAGTTCCTGCTTATGATGGGGCGATTTCTACACCGCTTGAAGCCGGAGGCGATGTGGGATTAGGTTATAATTGCGGGATATTTAACCCAAAGTTATCCATTATTAATTCTTTAAATTCGATCAGAAACAGTTTTCAAAATATCGAGCAAAGTGTTGTTAATAATGCAACGGCCGCCATTGCTGAATTTCCGATGTATTTAATCGCCCGCGCGGATCCCTCCCTTTATAATTTATTAAACAATGGATTGTTAGGTGCACGCCGCGATTTTGAATTATCGACTAAATCCTGTCAGGCCATGCAAAATCAAATAGCGCGCGGGCAAAATCCTTATACCCATTGGGCAACTTTATCGATGGGCAATGATTGGAAATATCAAATGTCATTAGCAGGAGATAGCAGTCAAGATCGTCCATCGGTCAGCGATTCTGATTTAAGCAGCAGCGATATTAATTTAGTCCATGATAAGGTTCGGCAGGACAATGGCAATAATGGCATACCGTGGGTACGCGGGGTCAATATTGGCCGTCGTAGTTTATATGCCGGTGGCCGTGGACAACCTTCCATTTACTTACTGCATGATACTGCGGTCGCGGGGTATAACGTTATTTTACAGGCAGGCCGGCAATATGATGATGAAAGTACGCCTGCCCGCACGACGGCCAATGCACACCTCGTTGATACCTGGGCAAATCCAAAATTGGCAGCCAATTGGATTACTAATATTTTAGGCGAAGAAAAAATCACGACTTATGAAGGTGGCGATAAACAATCTTCTCCAGGGGTGGGTTTATTACCCGATGATCAGCTGTTGACCAATAAACTTAATCAGCAACTGCAAAATCTTGTAACCGGCCATGATCCTATTAGCATTGCTAATCTTCAAGCCGCTTCAGCGCCAGGCGTCATGATCAATACGGCGGTGATTAATGCCATTCGTCAGCAATCCCCCGTCAGTCAAACGATTGTCATTGATAAGCTTGCACAAGAGGCCGCTACGGCACAATTGATTGATAAAGCACTGTTGGCTCGCCAGATTTTACAGGAAGGCAGTCAAGTCCCCGCTATTTATAGTAACCAGGCAGCACAAGATACCCTTAAACATGCAATGAATCGTTTAAACCAGGAAATTGATAATTTGCTATTTAATGTAAAAGTGCGCAAAGCATTAGTGTCAGACACCGTGACCCAATTACTCAATCAAAATCAGAGCCAACAAATTAATCACACACTGATTCAACCCAATATGCCACCGGCATCTGCAATGAATCACGGTGCCATTCAACAACAAAATGGAGAGCCTTCATTGTGAGTGTCACCGGTTATTTAGCGCTGTATACCACTTTATTAGGTTGGCAACAGTATCAAAATTTATGGGAAATTGCTGTTGGCACAGGGCTTATTTATATTCCGTTTATTGGGATTGTTTTAAGCAGTGCCGCCGAACCTTTTACCTCGATGGGTGCAAAAGATGCGGCACAAATTGCAGTCAGACGTTTAACCATTAATATTATAAGCGCCTTTCTTATTATCGCGTTTGCGGCGGTGCCTGCTATCTCACTCGACCCAAAAGTATTGCATTACGAACCTTTGTGCGAAGCGAATGCGAAAACAGTTACGCCTGGCGATACCGGCACGACGTATGACAATGCCTTTAAAGTACCCACTGGCGTAAAAGTACCTATCTTGTGGTATTTCGTCATGGCATTTTCAAATGGCATCACGCATGCCGCCAGCGTCAGTTTGCCCTGTTCACCCATTAATTACCGTGAATTACATAGCCAACTGGATACGGCTAAAATCCAGGATCCCCAACTTAAACAAGAAGTCACCCAATTCTATAATGACTGTTATATTCCGGCTTATTCAACGTATATGAATGGGCAACTTAGCACTGCCCAGCAAGCACAAATCCAGCAATCCTTAGAAAAAAATGGCCAGGCTGATGTAGGCTGGTTTGGCTCGCAAACGTTTTTATCGATCAGTGGAATATATGATGCGCAAAGAGCATCAAGCCCCATCAAAGATTTTCTGTTTGATCCTAATCGGGATATTGAAGAAGGCCAGGTAAATAATCATTCCATGTGGGGCAGGCCGGATTGCAAAACCTGGTGGTCTGATCCGAATAGTGGTTTGTATACTAAATTAAAGCAATCATTACCGCCGGATTTACTGAGCAGTTTATTGCATATAGGCAATGATACCCAAACGTTGCAGGATACCGCCATTAAATCACTGATTAGCCATAGCTTTCATGGCAATGAAACACTAGGCGATTTATTTCGTGGTTATGAATCGTTAAATGATAATAGTAAACCAGGAGAGGATATTATTAGCCGCGTTATTGGAGCACCGTTGGGAGTGCTCTATGAGAGTTTAAGTTTTTATCCAAAATTGCATTTATTAATTAACGCCCTGCCCGTTATTCAAGGTACTTTATTATTTGCTTTGTATGCTTTTCTAGGATTAGCCATTCCTTTTTCGAGTTATCGAATAGGGTTTTGTATAACCGGATCCATCGTTATTTTTTCAGTTATTTTTTGTTCTTATCTTTGGCATTTAGTGGCGTGGCTCGATAACTATTTAATTCAGGCGTTATATCCTAGTTTAGCGAATGTGCAAGGGCTTGGGATTTTAAATACGATAGTAGATGGTTATGGGGCAGATTCGGTTAATCAATTATTTGTCGAGATGATCATCGGTACTTTATATGTAGTATTGCCCATTTTATGGATGTCCGTAATGGGATGGGCGGGTTATCAGGCAGGCCATCATATATCAGGATTAATTAGTTCTATGACAGAACCTGCTGCTAGATCAGGAGAAAAATCAGGAAGTATTATAACAAAACGTTTACCTTAACCTGACCAAGGCGAATGTGGATCGTGAGGAGGATAACGATTGCCTTCTCCTATAGCATTTTTAGGTGGATTTGAAAAAATATAAGGGCCACCATAAGAATTATGATGGCTAAGTTCATCTTCAGCAGAAACGGTGTACTTCGGCTTTCTCATCAGAAATTTTAAAAGAAGCAAAGCTATTATTTTTAAAACACTTAACATTATCTTGAAACTTGTACATATCGCTCCAACGCTTTTTACCGCCACAGGTGAAAAATGATCTTTATCTTGTATTAATCGACGCAACAAACAGAACGCCATTAAACAAAGTGATGGCGCCCATACTAGCCATCCTATGATGGCTACTTTAACCAACCAGTCCATCGATTTGAGTGAAATTCCGAACGACATAATGAGCCATCCTAGCAAACAGCCGCTATAACCTAGGACGGATAATTTATTAAGCTTTAATGAATGATGATCCGGTTTTAAAGCAATGCCCGTTAGAAAATTACTGCTGCTTATTAGGACAGAAAGCGGTGTCAGCAAATGGTGCCAATCAAAAGGATCCATGGTTTTTCAACCTCTCAATATTTCAATTAATTATGCGATTTAAAACGTTTAGGCTAACACTTTTTATTGTGTTATCCGTGCTATTTTGTACAGTAATAATAGGCTTATTTCTCGTCAACCATGCCCCTGCAATTAATTTATTTAGCGCCTTTTTACAACAATATTCAAGCACTTTTTGCATCTGGCGCTACACAATTTTAGCACTTTTAATTCTGTTTTGGCCGATTTTTATCAGAGCGCTAGGTAAATGGCAACAATGGCCATTTTCTACTATTCATTTATTAATCCGGCTGCGCTGGCGCATGGCCGTATTTTTACTGGTATTTGAATTGCTGATTACTGCCAACACGCTGCCGAACCTAATAAATTATTTTTAACATGAGGATTTTAAAT
>CAIUAS010000095.1 GCA_903897205.1 uncultured Gammaproteobacteria bacterium | reverse complement strand
GTTTAAACTTTGCATTAACCCATTGATAGATTGCATGTGAACCTCCTATTTTATCCTTGAACAGATAATAGGATTTTACTGATTTATCGGTGGGTTATTCCAGTCTTCCCGCCTGTTCAGGATAACCCTTAGCTAAAATTGTCGTGTAGAGAGCGGATTTAAAACTAGGAACTACTTGTTAAGGAAACCTTAAGGTTGGGATGATATATTTGTTTGGCTCAACGCCAAACAAATAGTGCGTATTAAAGAGCAATATTCTGGTTTATTGGCCGTTATTTTTAAATTTACAGTCCATTTTAATCCTTTTGAAAGAGAAGCTATTTATGAAAACCGAGCTCTACTCTGACTCTGTAGAACTGACCCAACCGCTGCGCCTCACCAGCGGCTTCTGCGTCTCCACTCACGAAGGCACCTGGAACTCGAACGGTGTTAAACAAAAGGTTCGCGTCATAGTTTTCGAGTGTTGTACTAAATCTGACCGAGGTGTTACCCCACAATTTAGCGAAAGTAGCATTGAAGAATTCGAGCGCGTATTTGATAAAACAGCTTACTTGCAAACTAAAAACACACTTAGAATACATGGTTATACCAGGCTAAGTCAGCCACGATTACCAAATTCTTTTCCAATTCCAATAGTAAATCATTATGCAATCGTCGCAGAATACCTCCCAACTCTGTACGATAAAATCCAGGAAACCAAGAACAGCGGGGGATTAGATGGATACACTATTGTGAACTTTGCGAAAGGTATCATTGCAGGATTAAGAGATATGCGCTCCCACCCGCAAAAAAGCGCGGTTTCATGCTTAAGTAGCCTCGATTTTTATATTGATAGTGAGGGGAATGCAAAAGTTGGTAAAGTGTTTGACCTAGAAAAGCATCGGCATGCCCGAGTAGGGGAACAAATAAATAATTATATGGCGCCAGAAGAGATGCGGTGTGAACCTAATGCCATGAATACTGGGGACATCTATAATTTTGCAATGCTATTATGGGAAATGCTTACGGGGCATATGCCATGGGAAAATTTGACGTACGGTTGCATATTCAATTACATAGCTCATGAGAACAAAAAAGAAAAGCTCCCACCTGAAACTGCAGCAGCCTGGAACTCGGCTGATATTTTGAGTGGAAAAACGAAAATACTATTTGAAGCTTTGAATAATTTAATGGAAGCCTGCAGAAATAATATTTCGACTCAACCGAATAGAGGCCGCCCCACTTTAGATGAGATTGAGCAAATCCTAGATACCCTTTCTTACAAAGAACACGAAGCACTTGAGATACTTCTCAGCGAGTACGAACAAACCAAAAACCCAGAAATTCCCCCAAGATTTCTAGCGTTATATCACACGGTTTCTCCGAAAAGCCCTGGTTATAAAGAAGCTTCTTTTAAAATAGCTAGTTTTCTCTACGCGAACAAGAAGACAATCATCGAACAAGAAGTCGAATACGGCACACAAGAAGAACAAGCAACCGTTAATTTTTATGAAAATATTTTTGAAATAGCGCTCTTTAGCGAACAGCAGAATTTGATTGATCGAATATTTGATAACATTACTTTCCTTCCTTTTGAAAATAATTCCGTAAAATCCCCAGAACTCACGGATATAAAATTAGACATCAACACTTTCGTTAAACTAGTGCGCCTAATGAATACCTTGCTCCCAAAGAACAGCACTCTTGAAAATCGCAAGCCAGCAAAAACAGATGAAGAAATCAAGCTGCTCCTTGTTGATATTTTTGCCAAGGGCGACCCAGATCTTATCGATGGCACATGCAATACTTTATTAGGATTTAGTAACACGTATTTTAAAAAAGTAGCGCTAGATGCCGAAACCTTCTTTAATATTGGGGTTATAATAGCTGCCATGCGCCCTGAAAATATAGCAATAAAGACATATTATGAAAAAGCACTCATTAAAAAAATTTGCAGCGAGAATTTGCAACAAAGAGAAAACACTTTCTATAAAAGTAAATTTAATGAAACCGAACTTCAATTGCCAGCTCAATTTCTCACACAATATATCTCAAGCAATAATATTTTTCAGAAAATTCAACAGCGATATCCAAAATATAATTTAGATGATAAAAAATTGTTCGATCTGAAATTTATCCTTATGCAAGAGCCAGCCTGTTCATCGGAGCCTAATTTTAAACTGGCCATAAAGCTTTTGAACTTTGGCAATCAATGTAACTGGGATTTGACCGAAGACAACGAGGATTTTTTAATAGAAAGTAAATTTGGAAATCAAGGCGTATTTACGCCTGACAAAAAAAAAGAATTTGAAACTAAAATAATCGAAAATACACCGTTTCCTGCTGAATATATTTCTTTTTGTTACAAAAATAAAGCTTTTGACAACGACGAAAAAATCCTCTCAGCGGCCCTGCCTCCATTTGCAATGCAAATCATTCTAGCGGATTTAGCGCATATAAAAAATGCGGTAAAAAATTTAATGAAGCGCCTATATGAAGAATATCCAGAACATGCAAGTGAACTCATTGATATAGTTAAGGACGTTAATACTCCCCAAGTTCACAGACAGCTCAATAAAAAAATGCAAGAACTAGTGCCCAGCTATAATTATGAAGCCCCCCCTCCCTTGCGCATCACCATATTGACTTTACATGCGCTGCTCCATGGCAAAAATATCTCGTCAACCCAGCAGCATTGGAACTATCTATGTAATGATGTTATCAACTATCGTAAATCTATCGCTCAAGAAGTTTTAAACGCTGTAGAATCGCTGAAACTCGAATTAGGAATAACACCCATGCATTCGATAGAACAAATTCAAAATATTATTGAACCTGGATTTAGGTAACATACTCAGCGACATCTTTAACCTCTCGCTGGTTAGTGCAGCACTAGCACAGCTTACGCCAAGCCTGGTTAAAGCGCCTTCATTCTCGTACCCAGGTATGCATGCGCAACGTACCTAAACACAGTTTTTCCGCTGTCACTCGGAGTGGATTGTGGGAAATACTAACGGAATTAAATAAAAAGGTTCACTCCATTTATGCTGGCACAAAGCTGGCATAAGCGTGGTTGAGTATGCAACAGTGTCTGTTTTGGTGATCCTAGATTCGGCAGTTGGATGAATAAAATACGGCAAAAACCCTTATTTTTCTAGAAGTTAGCGAAAAAATGAAATTCACCCAATGGGTGAAAAACCATTTTTCAGCAGCTCTTTACCTAACAGTACATGGCACTAATAGCGGTTATATTTTATTATCAGTAATTCAAGTTAAATTTTAAGGAGAATTATTATGCCTAGAAGACATATTGATCAGGAGTTGGCGCATTCTAGCTCTAAGTGCGACAATCATTTTTAAGTTGTTGAATAAAAAGCTCATTCGGCGTTTTAAACCTCAAGCATTTTCTTGGACAACGGTTCATTTTTACAGCCAATTGATCCAGTTCTTCTTGCGTTATTAGCGCAATTTCGGTTTCCCTTGGCAAATACCATCTTAGCCGACCATTCATATTTTCGTTACTTCCTTTTTGCCAAGGCGAGTGAGTTTCGCAATAATACACGCTACATTTCATCTGTTGCTCAAGATAGCGAAAATCAGCAAATTCAGTACTTTGATCAAAGGTAATTGTTTTGCACATCTTTTGAGGAGGGCTGTTAAATTTTCCTTTTATTTTATCCAGGACACCACGTGAATGTTTACTCTCATTTTTTATTAAATAAACCATCCTTGATTTTCTTTCAACCAGGGTTGTGATAACTTTTTCTTTCGTTCTTCTAAATTGCAGTGTATCGCCCTCCCAGTGGCCAAATCGCTTTCTTGTTGCAATGTCTATCGGTCTTTGCGTGATTAATCGAATGTTTTTACCTCTCAATGCTCGTTCTGCTCGACTATAATGCTTTCGTCTCTTAGGCTTTTTATACGCTAAATAGTGATAAAGTTGTTTATCTTTTAACTTGTAAATAAATTGATAAATGGTTTCGTGGCACGCATAAAAACTTACTTGTTGGTGTTTCATTCGGCCAGCAATTTGTTCAGGACTCCAACCTTTTTTCAAACTTCGAATAACATAATCACGCAAAACGCCATCTTCTTGCAATTTAGACTGACGCTTTTGTTTATGCCTTGCTTCCGCTTTTTGGTGTGCAATGACCGGAAAGTACCCCTTAGTTTCTTGATTACGCTTTAATTCTCGGTAAAGGCTTGAACGATGCTTAGATAAGCGTTTGGTTGTCTCAGTTATTGATAAGCCCATTTCAAGAAAAATATAAAGACGGCGTCGATCCGTCACGGTCAGGTGCGTATAATCTCCTATGCGGCAGTCTCCTTTTGATTC
>CAIUAS010000094.1 GCA_903897205.1 uncultured Gammaproteobacteria bacterium | reverse complement strand
CTTCACTCACACAGACACTCAAACGCAGACTGATTCATACCATCTGCATCCCTTATAATTATTGTTTAAAAGCGCTTAATTATTACTAAAATTAATAAACTAAATTCCTTACTGCAATTTGGCACACTACATTATTGGGATATTTTATTAATAATAGTTGTTTTGATACTATCAAAAACAGTGCAATAAATATAGCAATGCTATCCTTATTAGGGTTTTCCCTAGGCTTAGAATTACGCATTTATCATCTGCATAAACTTAAGCTTGCACCTACAGACAATCGCCATGCTATTCGAATAACTTATTACATACGATTAAATCAAGACTACGAATTCAAATAAACGCAAAAGCTTAACGAGTTTAGTATAAACAATGCAGCGACTTTTAATATGACAACAAATTTCAACATACCCATTATTACCGCGCTAATGATTATTACTATTGGCGGACTCGCGGGTTTAATATTTTTTCTGCATAAGTGCACCAGCAACCATTCTGCCTCCACGCAAACGATGCGCAGTTGGTTTAATGCAGTCATGCGCGCCGTAAAACTACCTCTATTGCTCATATTAATCGTATACGCTATTTATTTTAGCTTCATTATTTTATCAAATTATCTTAGCTTCTCTAAGACAAACATATTAATACTTAAGCTGTTAAGCAATTTAAGCAGCATCGCTTTAGTACTTGCCTTATTCTGGTTTATTATCCGTTTAATCAACTCGCTTACTAAGCAGTTTTATAAGTGGGCCGCCGAAAAAAATAGGCACATCAGCATGGTTTTTTTTCCACTCATTAACAATAGTTTAAAAGCTATAACTACTTTAATTTTAATTAATATATTATTGCCCTTTTTATCTATCCCAACGAACTATTTACCGCTCGCGGAAAAATGCGCTAAATTATTATTAATAGCGGCAATAACCTGGATTGCGCTAGCAGTGATTAACGCTTACGAACAATATATTATACGCAAGCATGATATAAAAAATAATGAAAGCTTTAAATCACGTAAAATTTATACGCAAATTACCGTTTTGCGAAAAATAATTATTAGCTTCGTCATTACGGTCGCACTTGCAATAGCATTAATGACCTTCGAACATGTACGCGAACTAGGCGCTACTTTACTTGCCTCCGCCGGTATTATCACCGCCATGAGCGCTCTTGCCGCTCAAAAAACCCTATCCAGCACCTTCGCTGGTTTACAAATTGCACTTACTCAACCTATTAAAATTAATGACGCCGTCCTAGTAGAAAATGAATTTGGAAACATTGAAGAAATCACCTTAAATTACGTAATCATCAAGTTATGGGATTTACGCCGCTTAGTAGTACCCATCAATTATTTCATTGAAAAGCCATTTCAAAATTGGACTCGAAGTTCAAGCAACCTACTCGGCACGGTTATGTTATATGTTGATTACAGCATACCCGTTGAAGACATCCGAACTAAATTCCAGCAAACCCTAAATAACTCGCCACTTTGGGATAAAAACGCAGGCGCATTGCAAGTGACGGATGCCAAAGAACACACCTTGGAATTACGTCTACTCGTCAGTGCGGCGGATGCCAGCAAGTTATTTAATTTGCGCTGTGAAGTAAGAGAAAAAATGATTACCTATATCAAAGAAAAATATCCACATAGCTTGCCGCGCATACGAGTAGATAGCGATGCATTACTCAAAACACAGGAAACCAAATAATTTTAAACTAGTGAAC
This sequence comes from uncultured Gammaproteobacteria bacterium, assembly GCA_903897205.1. Lineage (GTDB taxonomy): Bacteria > Pseudomonadota > Gammaproteobacteria > CAIUAS01 > CAIUAS01 > CAIUAS01. The sequence continues at coordinate 7,568 of CAIUAS010000094.1, read as the reverse complement.
ATTGACCAACTCATCCACTCTGCTATACTGTCATCTCTCAATTGCCGGGGTGGCGGAACTGGTAGACGCGCCGGACTCAAAATCCGGTGGTGGTAACACCGTGTCGGTTCGATTCCGACCCTCGGTACCATTTTTTAAAACTATCTGTTTATTTACTGTCAGAAACTTAGACGATAGCTAAATTAAAACAGATGCATGTGACTCCAATGCTACGGGTTATGATTGACAATAATATACCTTATTTTGGATAACTAATTTTTATGTCAGAAGTAAACCCCTCTGTTTATCTTAACAATCAATTTTTAATTGCCATGCCTTTGCTAACCGATCCTTACTTTGCCCACGCTGTTACCTATATTTGTGAGCACAATGAAAATGGCGCTATCGGCATCGTGATTAATCAGCCCTTAGAATTAGAGCTTGCTGAAGTTTTTAAACAGATGGAAATTGAAGTAGCAGATTCCATGATTGGCAATCTACCTGTGCTTTGCGGCGGCCCTATGCACCCTGAGCGTGGATTTGTTTTACATACACCCAGCGAGATTGCTTGGCGTTCCAGTTTAGAAATGAGCAGTGAAATTTGCGTCACTACTTCTCGCGATATTCTGCAAGCCATCGCAAAAAATGAAGGCCCAAAAGAAATGTTAATTTCGCTAGGCTATGCAAATTGGGCCGCCGGTCAACTTGAGCAAGAGATTATCAATAATTTTTGGTTAACCGCTCCGGTGAGTACGGATATTTTATTTAAACTCCCTTTTAATAAACGCTGGGAAGCCGCGATACACTCTATCGGCGTGGATATCAGCAAGCTTTCCGATATTGCGGGCCATTCTTAATTGCATGATACAAACCCTATTAGGCTTTGATTTTGGCTTAAAACATATTGGTGTAGCGATAGGACAAACCTTAATCTGTACCACTCAACCCATTACCTCTCTTAAAGCGCAAGCAGGTGCACCCTATTGGCCGGACATCGATAAATTAATCGCTACATGGAAGCCACATGCCATCGTGGTTGGCATTCCCTGCAACATGGATGGTACGGAACACAAAATCACCCACGCAGCGCGACGATTTGCCAATGAACTTGCCAAGCGCTATCACTTAACAATCCATCGCATGGATGAACGTTTATCAACCGTTGAAGCACGCGCGCAGCTATTTGAAAAAGGCGGTTATCGCGCCCTTTCCAAAGAAGCCATTGATCAGCGTTCGGCGCAATTGATTTTGCAAAGTTGGTTAGAAGGTAATGCTAAATTAAAGCCATAACGCCTTAATATTTCATGCGGCCTTCTAAATGTGGTGGTAAATCCGGCCGGCCTTCAATAAGGCTGGAAGGCTTTTTAGAAAACCTGGCCTCAATAGCTTTAGCCCCCACAGACGCAAAATGGCTTAATTTCTTCGCTAAACTTGCTTCATTACGTTGAATCACCTCAGCATCCATCCGGATATTTTTCGTATCAACACCCATTCTTTCCAAAACTTTCACTGAATATTCAAGATAAGGCTTTTCTGGGCGATAGTGTCCGGAGGCATTGGTTACCACATCGATCCTGCCGTTGGCACCTATATGAAATGTACCCGCCCCATAGACATTTCGACCTTCCCCTAATTGGCTATGGCAACGATATTGCGTGTAGGAAAGCGCATTAGCAGGGGTATTCTCGCAGGGTAAATAACGAAATTGGTTATCCAAGGTCACTACATACATATACCAGCCGGCCGCCAATGTTAAACCTTCTCCACTTATCATTTGCTTTGTTTTTTTATTGATTGCCGCCGCACGCCATTGCGCATAGGAAATTTCCTTAGCATCATTAGGCTGAGTGTAACCATAACCATATTGTTCGTCACGAATACGACTTGCTATATGAAGTGATTTACCCTTCGCCGGTATACCGAGCGCTTGCCTACTTTGCTCAAGCACTTCATCGTTTTTTAAATTTTGCACTTTCTTTAACGCATTAGGGTGCACATCATGTTGATAGATTTCCCCAATGATCTCTTTCCCAGCAACCTTCGCAGGCTGATAGAATTTTTCACAAGCATCAGCGCGTTGCGGAAATTGCTTTCTCTGATCATGCAAGCGTTTTCTTTCAAGGCAAAAATCAAACAAATTGTAAAAAGTATTAAACTTTAAATTTTGCTTTTCAACTAATAATTTGTCTATTTCACCCAGAATAACCTCTGCATTTTGTTGGTATATTGGTTTATTAAAGCGCTCAATAATTACTGGCTTTTGCGCCTGGAAATTCTCGCCACTAATAGCATATTTATTCGAAATTGTTATAGCCGCGTTTTTCAAATTGCGCTGAGACTGCAGCTTAGCAGCTAATTTTTGATAATCATCGCCTTGCTCGTTCTTTATTGCCCGTGAAGCTAATGGTGCATTATCAAGCGATTGAGACTTAACTTGCGAAGATCGACGCACCGAAGAACTTGGTTCAATTCGCTTAGCCGTAACGGGGGCAGATGGCACCGTTAAAATTGCCAATGCAGCAAACTCAGCTTGCATTAAAGGAGAATTTTTTAATTCTTTGGATAATTGATTTAAGCGGCTATTAGCATAAAAACGATTCCACCAACGAAACAAGAAAAACTTTTGGTTTGTTTTCTCAAATTCCACTGTAAAATTTCCAGCCGCCGTTTTTAAATTTTCGTCGACTAAACTACGCTGTTCAGTTCCCTTTAAAACAAGCCTTTTTGTTAAATGATATAATTGTTCTAATTTCATATAAGGCCCACCATAATCAAACTAAATAGATAACACAGTCAAAAATATAACCTATTGATGAACACAAAAAAAGTGTTTCGATAAACATTATTCGCCCTTAAAAGGAAAAATCCCGCAGTAGAATGCCATGACTGCGGGAGCAGGCCAGTTTATTGTTTTAGCGTGTTGCTGTGGGCAGGTCGGATAACTCAACAGCCTTCGCCACGTTTAAACGCTGTGCTACTAATTTAACCACACGTTTAACTTCATCAAAATTTACCAGCTTACTAATTGCTAATTTAGATACAGTAGTTTGCAGCATCTTAGCGAAGTTTCCAGTCTCATTGTTAGCTATTACCGCGCGAACAAAGTCCATCACATCAGTTTTGCAAGCTGACTCAATAATCGCTGCAACTTCGATCTTAATTTTATCCTTTGGATGATTTCTATAATTGTCTACAATATTTTTAGCAAGACTCAAAGCTGTTAAAAATTTCAGCAATTTGCCAACTCCACCGGCGCCCTAGGTAAGAGTAAGCGTAGCAAACCAATCACTTTTAAGTCTACCATCTTTCTCACAACAAGAATCTATATATTCGCTTAAACATTCCTTAATTAAAGCAACAGCTTTATCTCCATTGTGTAAAGCCAGAGTTCCTGGTGGAATAGGAACAGAATAAGCAGTACCTTCACCATTATACTCTATGCGCTCATCTTGCGGATAAGAGATTTCAACCCGTTCTCTTTGCACTTCTGTCCCAATTTTCTCACTTATCGCTAAATCTCGCGCACCTATCTTTGCTAGGAAAAAATTATTGTTGTTGCCATTATGCATCTGCCATTACCCCCTTAATATATCAATTATTATAACAAGTAATTTATCAACACTTGCTGCCTTATAAAAGCTATCTTACCAGCCAAACCTTAAGGAAATATTAAGAGAAGTTAAAAATTAAAAAAAAGCAAAATGCAGGATTTTTATCGCAGCAAGCTTGTCCTGGTGACCATACAAAAATTTTATCCGTGGCCACCAGGTTTTAGTTTTTTAACTTATTTATTATTGTGTATTTTTAGGCGTAGTAGCAGACATTCCTTTAGAATTATTATTGTTACTTTCGCCGACTCCGCTTTTCCTACTTAAAATACCACTCAAATTACCAATAGCCTCAGCAAAGCTATTTGAATTTATTGGGCCTTTATTTAGTCCCACCTTAACCAATATACCACTCGTCGTCTCAAGCTCAATTGGTTTCGGATTATACTTCATTGCAAGTATTTCTGTTAAGTAAGCTTTTGCTGCTTCACCCGTGATAAGCTTGCTTTCGTATGCTCTTTGAATAATTTCATTACGAATGAAAAGTGATTCCACTATATTGAGATTATTTTTAAGGGCAATCTCTAAACTTTCTTGCAAAGGCTTTTCCTTTTTTCCAAAAAAAGCGGCTTTCTGTGAAAAATCAGCCTTCTCCGTCTGTCTGTTAATTTTTTCTAATACCACATACAAATCATTATTTGCTTCTGCCAATCTATAATAAAACCCCGCCCAGTCTGGAATATTAGCTCTGCTATAAAATAAAAATAATTTATACTGGGCAACCGCAATATTTCCCACGGCCAAATTGCCAGACGCACACCATTTAAGCAACTCTACATCCCGATCGACCGAAAAATCCCAGCAATAGGCGGTTAAATACTGATTTACAGCTTTGACAAAGGGAGAACCAACAGCGGTCGAAAAAAATTCTTCCTCCTTCCCATCTGGCAGTTTTAATAGCTCAAGCACTTCTTTTATGCTCACTTTATTTTCAACTGGCAGATTGTTCAATAAATCAAAGAAGCGATGACAATCACCAGGCTGAGAATGTTTAGCGATAAAATGAAAAAGCGTCCAGCCATTTTTAATGGGTAATTTTAATACCTCAAGTAACACCTTGCTGATTTTACTTTCGGCACCCAGCGTTTTCAAAAACTCAAACATCCGATGACGCCCACCCATATCGCCGTGCTTAGCAATAAAATGAAAAAGCGCCCAATCATCTTTATTCCGGGATTTTAATAACTCAAGCGCCGTGTTAACTGTGGTTTCATTGCCAACAAGCAACTTTTCTAAGAGCTCAAACATTCGATGCTGTGCAGCAAAATCTTCATGCTTAGCAATAAAATGAAAAAGCGTCCAGCCCTCTTTATTCTGGGATTTTAATAATTCAAGCGCCGCGTTGACCGTGGTTTCGTTTCCATTCAGCAGATTTTCTAAAAACTGCAACATTAGCTGGCGATCAATAGCTCCCCCTCTCGCAGCAATAAGACAACTCATGAATCCATAACGACTAACTCGTAAATTTAATAGCTTAATCACCTCCAGCCAATTTACTGAACCCTCATCTGCAATTTTTTTGCATAGATAAGGAAAAAGATTAGCCACTGTATTTTTTTCTTCGTCTATGGCAATAAAATCAATAAGAGATGTATCCAAACCAGTCGACAGGTTAAAAAGATTAAACATATCCTGAACAGTAACAAGGCTATTTTTAAACAACGCCTCAAAAATAAAAATTAGTCGACGAGCGATTAAGCTATGCTCAATTTGCTTAAATGCGGCATTGTGTTCTATAGAATTTATTCCATAGCTATCCGTAATAATAGATAGCACACTGCGCCGCTCTTTGATCTCGAAATTTAAAATATGAATCATATCCTTAGCACTAAGGCCCATCTCAACTGTATTTTTTTCTAAAAATAAAAGGAGCTGTTCTCGTAATTCAAGATCATCGCCACCCTTAATATTCGCAAGCAAAAGATGCACCGCTCCTTGAGATGCGCCATCGGAAAGACTCGGTGCAGAGCAAGTCTTTGGCAACGCAATTTCTTCTGAAAGTTGGCATGAGACAACAAGTAATATTTGCTTCGTCGTCTCGAGATCAACGGACGAGTTATTCTCAATTTCAAGTATTGCTTCTAAGTAAGCTTTTGCTTCTTTAGCAGTGATAAGCTTGCAATCGTAAGCTCTTTGAATAATTTCATTCCGAATAAAAAGTGATGCCGTTATATTGAGATTACTTTTAAGGGAAATATATAAACTTTCCTTGAGTACTCCACTTTTTCCTAAAAAAGATTTTTCTGAAAATTTATTAATTCTCTCTAATACAACATTCAAATCATTATTTGCTTTTGCCAATTTATAATAACTGTCCGCCTGTGTTGGATTATTATTTTTGCTATAAAATAGCGACAGTTTATATTGGGCAATTGGAACATGTACTTTATCTGCATACCATCGGAGCAGCTTCTCGTCCTTATCGAGGGAATTAGTATTCCAGAAATATCCGCTTATGTAAGCGCTTAACCACAGTTTCATCGACTGAGTAGCATTTTTTTGGATCAAATCAAGCATTGTAAGCTGCTCGTTATTTTCCAATTTGAGTAACTCAAGCACCTCTTTAGCACCTATTTTATTTCTAGTACAACAATCTTTTAATAATTCAAAGAATTCTGAGTGGACCATAGCAACCTGAGTCGCAGCGGCAATATGAAGAAAAGTATTCCCTCGCGTGTCCGGTAATTTTAATAACTCAGAGATAGCTTCAGCGCTGATATTGCTTGCAAAAAGAAAGTTTTTTAAGAATTCAACTAAGTATTTGCAGTCTTCTAATTTACCAGAATGAAAAGTTAAATGAAGAAAGTTACGCTCTGCGATACCTGAGAGGGTCAATACCTTAAGTACCGCTTTAATCCCATCTTTTGTTTTAACCAGTAATGTTTCCAACAAAGAATACAATAAATGAGACCTGGCGTTATCATTAATCGATCTGCCGGCAACGAAAAGATGCGCGGGGGTTTGATTGCAGGTATTTTGAATACTTAACAACTCTAATACGTCATTGATACTTATTATGCTTTTAGCAACCAGGTTTTTTAACCAATCAACTAGCCGCTTGCAATCCTCAATATCGCCGCACAAAATAATCCAATGAATAATAGAAGATTGTATTCCTGTACTTTCGCCTTGAAATCTTAATAGTTCAAGCCCACTTTGAACTCGTTCACGAATTTGATTTTCATCTTCTATGCGGTTTTCAAGCGACGCTGACGTTAACAAAAGTCCCAACAATTTTAAGAATTTTTTCCTGCGATTATCGCCGCAAACAAAAGCATGCTCCGCAAGCACCGTAGAGGTGTTATATCGAAATCTTAATAATTCAGACATTGCCTTAGCGCCGATTTTTTTCGTGGAAAACAAGTCATTTATAAAATCAAATAATGAATCTAAATCTGTACTTGGCTTATTCGAAGCCTCTACCTTAAAATTTTTCCTATCATTTTCAAATAAATTAAAAATATTACGAGCATCTTTAGTTTCCAAGCTTAACAACTGCGCTATCGCTTGCGCGTTTATTCCACTTTGAACAGGTAATTCTTCTAGCAACGCTAGCAATTGCATACGCTCAATAAAACAACCATACCGCGCAATAAGGTGAGCCAGTGAGTAACGCTTATTAGTTTGTAACTGTAATACTTTCAACACATCCTGAGGGTTTACTTGGCTATCATTCTGTAAGTTCTGCAAAATGGAAGGAGTAAATTCGGCTATTTTATCTATTCCTTTCTCTGTAGCTATAAAATCAAACAGAGTCATGCCACAACAAGCTGGCAAGCTAAAAAGCTTAAAAATAGCTTGGGCACTAGTAACATTCGTTTTAAACAGCCGATTTAAAATAAAAATTATCCGCTTAGCTATTCGGCTTTGAGCATCTCTATCAGGTTTGGTAGACATCTCTTGAGGATTTACTTCTACTATGTCTGTAATAGTTAATAGCACGGTAAAATCCTGATAAATGACCTTATCTAAATAGCTAAT
>CAIUAS010000093.1 GCA_903897205.1 uncultured Gammaproteobacteria bacterium | reverse complement strand
GGTGCAGTCAGTTTGTTATAACTGAGATCAAGGATCATTAGCGTATTATTAAATGCAAGCGCTTCTGTGCCATCTGAACTAACTTTATTATAAGCGAGAATAAGCCTGGTAAGCTTAGGATGCTGGGCGAGTGCGATAGCGCCTCTGTTGCTAATTTGGTTCCTGGTTAATATCAGCGACCTCAGGGTTTTATTTTTTTCTCCTAAAGTAATGGCTCCTTCATCATCAATCTGGTTCTCGGCTAAGTTTAATGAGGTCAGTGTAATATTGTCGGCAAAGGTGCTTACGCCACGACTGGTAATTTTGTTTCCTGCTAAATTTAAATGCATGAGAACAAGATTTGCAGTCAAAGCCGCAATCTCTTTACCATTTATTTCATTATAGGAAAGATCCAGGGAAGTGATGCTTTTGTTATTGGCTACAGCCAGCACGCCCGCTTCCCCGACGTGATTGCCTGAAATCGATAACGATTTAAGGGTATTCAGTTGCGCTAGAAAAATAACACCTTCATTCCCTATTTTATTATTATTAAGGTCAAGACCCGTGACGTGATCATTATTCTGTAAAGCTTCAACAAGTTTCTTTATATCGGTTGCATTGAGATTTTGATCGTGAAAATCAAGCGTTGTCGGTAAAGATGAATCATTCGCTCTGATGCGTTTTAAAATATCACTGTCGATAGACATACTATTTACTCTTTAAAAAATATAATCATTTACTTAAAAATTAAAACGTGAACTTCTCGTAATACACGTGCCGATATTTATATTTTAACTCACGCGTTCTAGTGTAGAGAAGCTGTCTAAAACGTTTTATAAACGTAGCTAGTAATACTTTTACTGTAAGACATTGTGCTTTGCGCTTTGGTCGCACGCTGATTAATGATTAAAGAGATTAGCAGCCTTTTCTCACAAATTAATATTATTGACTATGCTATAATTACTTTCACTATAAAAAAACCCCCTTGGTTCGCTGTTTGATCGATTATAGGGATATGAAGTATGAGCAGCATTATTCCATTTATCTCCTGGAAACAACTTATGATCAATATTCCCGGTTATGAAACACAGCAGGTTTTATATAAAAGTAAACGTTGTACTATTGCTCGCGTCATTCGCCTAAAAGATCAGAAAACATTTGTCATGAAAGCACTGTCTGAAAAAGCCATGACACCCAGCGAGATGCAAAAATTACGCCATGAGTTTGAAATAGGGCAACAATTTAATTCGCCTTCTATTATTAAATATATCGAACTGTATGCCAGTACACAGCATTTAGCGATCCTCCAGGAAGGCGGTGACATGATTAGCCTGGAAAAAGCAATTCCTGAAACGGGTTTTGAGTTAGCGGAATTTTTGAATATCGCCATCCAAATGGTGCAGGCACTAGGTGATGTTCATCAAAAAAATATCACACATAAAGATATTAAACCAGCGAATTTTATTTTTGATCCCAAAACACATTTTGTAAAAATGATTGATTTTGGCAGCGCTTCAAATTTAAAAGAAGAAGAAATCCAACCTATGAAAAGTATTCATAAACTGGAAGGGACGTTAGCTTATATTTCACCCGAACAAACGGGACGCATGAATCGGACGATAGATTATCGTACTGATTTTTATTCATTAGGAATAAGCTTTTACCAATTATTGAGCGGCCAACTGCCTTTTGCCAAAAAAGGAGCCATGGAATTTATTCATTGCCACTTAGCACAAGAGGCGGCTCCACTGCATAAAGTGAAATCCACTGTTCCTGAAATCATCTCGAATATAGTAAGCATCTTAATGATGAAAAATGCGGGCGATCGCTATCAAAGTACACAAGGTATTTTGTGGGATTTACGAACTTGCCAACAACAACTGGTTAACAATAATGCGATTACAGTATTTCAATTACGACTATATGATTTTTCTGAAAAATTTCAAATTTCGCAAAAGTTATATGGCAGGGAAAATGAAATTGAAACCTTATTAACCACGTTTCAACGCGTTAGCAATGGCAAACCAGAAGTGTTATTGGTGGCTGGTTATTCTGGTATTGGAAAAACGGTGCTGATTAATGAAATTCAGAACCCCATTACACTTAAAAATGGTTTATTTCTAGCCGGTAAATTTGATCAGTTGAGTCGATCAATCGCTTACAGTGCTATCGCCCAGGCTTTTCAAGGATTGGTCAAACAATTATTGAGTGAAAGTGAAAAAAACAGGCAAATATGGCGAGAAAAACTGTTGTCAGCATTAGGCAGCAATGGCCAATTGGTAATTGAAGTTATTCCTGAGGTTGAGCATATAATTGGCAAACAACCGCCTGTGCCAACGATTGGCCCTATCGAGGCCAGAAACCGTTTTAATAATGTTTTTCAGAATTTTATTACGGTTTTTACCCAAAAAGAATATCCATTGGTATTATTCTTAGATGATTTGCAATGGGCTGATACGGCAAGCTTAGAATTAATTAAACTTTTTATCACCAATCCTGAAACGCAGTATTTTCTTTTAATCGGTGCTTATCGGGACAATGAAGTCAATGAGTCTCACCCGGCTATCCTTACGCTAGAAGCGATTAAAAAGATGCAAGTCCCTCTGCAGCAGATGAGTTTGACTTCATTAGATATAATGGCTGTAAAACGCTGGATTGCCGATTCATTGCAATACTCGTTGGAGGAAGTTAGCCCACTGGCTGAAGTCGTTTATCAGAAAACACAAGGCAACCCCTTTTTCGTCAAAATGTTCTTACGCGCTTTATATGATGAAAAATTATTAGTGCTTTCTGAACAGCGGCGTTGGCAATGGGATTTAGCGAAAATACAACAACGCGCCGCGACGGCTAATGTCGTGGAATTCATGGTCTCTCGTATTCAACAATTGGAACCCTCTACGCAAATGGTATTAGCCATAGCCAGCTGTCTCGGGCATCGCTTTAGCATCGAACGATTACAAATTGCCACACGAAAGGATCAAGAAATGTTGTGTTCTGATCTTCAGGCTATTTTCAATGCGGGTTTGGCGTATTCCGTGGAGAAAACGATTCACTTTACGCATGATCGGGTGCAGGAAGCGGCTTATTCGCTGACGATATTACCAGCGAAAGAAAAAAAATTAATACATTTATGGGTAGGCCGCCAACTGCTGCAAAGGAATATTAATCGTGATCAACCTGAAAACGTGTTTGAGATTATTGAGCATCTCAATAGGAGTATCGATTTTATAGAAGCGATCGATGAACGTATTGCCTTAGCAAAGCTCAATTTAAGGGCAAGCCAAAAAGCTAAAAATGCCGTGGCTTATGCCGCCGGTATAAACTATATCCAGGCGGGATTAAGCTGTTTAAATAAAAATACGCTATGGTCTACGCATTATCATTTGGCCTTTTCTCTATACCACGAAAAAGCGGAATTAGAGCATTCGGCAAGCCAGTTTGAACAGGCGGAAAGCACCATGCGGCTGCTGTTAGTCCATGCAGAATCTGCGATAGAAAAGGCGAACATTTATCATTTACTGATCCAGCAAAAATCATTACTGACTCAAAACGAGGAAGCCATTCAGTTGGGTAAAACGGCATTGGCGTTGCTAGGTATGGAGTTGCCTGGCACGAAGGACGCCTTAACGCAACGCTTTGAACAAGAGAAAATTGAAATTAAGAAAAGCCTGGATATTCAAGGTATAAACGCCATCCTTGCTAAGCCAGACATTGGTGATCCACATAAAATAGCGATCCTTAAATTACTGTTATCATTGCTGGCGACTACCTATGTGAGCGATCGTCCTTTATATAATGTCGTTACCGCAACGGCGGTCCAGCTTTCACTGCAATATGGCCCTATTGCGGGAACGCCACTGAGTTTTGCTTTTTACGGGAGTATATTGTGTGAACAACCAGAAACGGCGCAATTAGGCTATCAATTCGGCCAACTGGCCCTTAAGTTAAGTGAAAAATACAACGATCTGACACAAACCTGTAAAGTGTTACTGACCCTCTCAATTCTGATTAATCCCTGGTTTCAAACGCTCGAGTCTTCCCTGGCGATGAATAACGATGCTTTTCAGGCAGGGATAGATTCGGGTGAGCTGCAGTATGCCGGTTATAGCCGTTTTTATATTGCTACCCTGTTATTTTTTCGCGGTGACCCTTTGCCCGATGTCTTGGCAGAATCCAATAAACTGCTAGAATTTTTAACTAAAATGAAGCATCAGTTTTCAATCGATGTGGTTCATTGCGTGCAAGCAGTGGTCAATGATTTGATGGGGCAAAAAACCAACACCGTAGTACAGGCGGCTTACTTAAGTGATTTAAAACAGCGCGGTAATGATCACGCGCTTTGCCATCATGCTATTTTACAGGCACAAAAATTCTATCTTTATGGGCGTTATCATGAAGCCCACCAAGCAAGTTTAGAAGCGGAAGCCATCATTGAGTATCTTTCCGGCCATTACGCGGTAGCGGTTCATAAATTCTATTACGCTTTAACTTTAGCGGCGCTTTGCC
>CAIUAS010000092.1 GCA_903897205.1 uncultured Gammaproteobacteria bacterium | reverse complement strand
GTTCTGGCCTAAATAAAGAGTATTGAGATCCTACTCTCACTATTTTTGTGACGCAGGATTTTGGAACTTCCTGAAGCACCACAGGGGAATGTGTTGCAATAATTGCAACCGCATTTCGCTTTATTAACAAATCAGAAATTGCTCTAATACTTCTTGTTGATAAGCAATTTCATAGCAAATAAAAGGTGCAAGCACTACGTTATTAAATTGCAGAGGTTTTTGCCGCCATGGGCCTGCACTAAAATCTGACATGGGAATATTAAAAAATCCAATAAGCCCGCGCAGCCAATGGTCAAAAGGTAAATACTCACCAAAAGGGACTAAATGACGCTTATAATAAATTTGTTGTTTATTGTCATGTAATAACAACATGCCATTATAATATTTAAAGCCTTCCACGGCCGGGATACCAATTAAAAACGTAGTATAATGCTCGGCTGCTTGCGTACGTAAATCGGTAATAAATTCCGGAACATCTTGTAATAAAGCGGGCACCGCTGACTCTGGCCATACAATTAAACTGCTGTTCCAATAAGGAACACTTAATTTAACATAATGTTCAAGGGTGGGTTTTAAAAAATCCGGTGTCCATTTAAGTTGTTGTGGAATATTTCCTTGTACTAAAGTAGCGGTAAAAGGCAGGCCTTGGGCGCGAGTCCAGTGAATTTGCGCTAATAAACCGCCCATTAACCCTATTAGGATGATGGCTAAAATACTTTTATAGCAGTGGCGTCGATCATAAATAAAAATACTAACTAGCAAAGCACTGCAAAGCGCCACTAAAAAAGAAATACCAAATTCACCTACAATGGGCGCGAAACCTTTTAATAAAGAATTAGTTTGGCTGGCACCTAAAAACAACCAAGGAAAACCAGTCCCAAGCCAACCACGTAACCATTCCAGTAAGGCCCAGCTAGCAGGAAATGCTAAATATAATTTGCTTAAAGTAGTTGCCGGGAAAAAACGTGCTAATAAATAACCTTGAATAGCCGGATATAAAGCGAGTATGCCAATAAATAATGCTGTTATTAACGCGGCGAGCGGTGCAGCAGTATTGCCGAATTCATGAATGCTAATATAAACCCAAGAAACGCCTAAACCAAAAAAACTTAAACCAAAAATAAAACCTAGCCAAAATGCTTGTTTAGCAGAACGACTCTTAAGCCATAATGCCAATAAAATAGCGGGAGCAACAATGGCAAGCGGATAAAATTCTATCGGTGCGAAAGCGAAAGGTAATAATAAACCTGCAAAAATTGCCATCAAAAATTGGATACTAGTATACTGGAGTAACCCTTTAAATTTCGAAAACATATAAAATTCCTTAACGCCCTTATAAAATGTAGCGAGTACAGAAATCGTACGAAACGACATCAATGAATATAATTTCGCATTATTGCAAAAATAAGGCGTTCATACTATAGTATTCCCCGCACTGACTAATATAGCAGTGACATTAAACTTATAAATATACTCAAAACATTTTTAAATGAGGACTTGATCTATGAGACAGGTACCTGAGATAGCTATCATTGGCGCTGGCCGGGTAGCGCGTCATTTTGCCTATTACTTCGATTTAATTTATCTTCCCTATTTACAGTGGTCTCGCACGCACGATCCACAGGCGCTGCAACTACCTGAACTGCTCGCTAACGCTAAGTCTATTTTAATCCTGATTAAAGACTCGGCGATTGAACCCTTTATTCAAAAACACCAAACGCTTTTCAAAAATAAAATATTAATTCATTTTTCAGGCCATTTAGTTACGCCACTTGCTTATGGCGCACATCCACTCATGACCTTTAATAATGAAAGCTATGACTTAGCTACGTATCAAAAGATCCCATTTATTTTAGATGATGGTATACCTGCCTTAAATAAACTTATTCCAGAATTAACCAATCCTTATTACTACTTAAATAAAAATCAAAAAGCTTTTTATCATAGCCTTTGCGTTATGAGTGGTAATTTCACTTGCTTATTATGGCAAAAATTCATTATAGAATTAGAAAATAATTTAAAGTTGCCTAGTGAAATTATAAATCCTTATTTAGAACAGATTTTTTATAATTTGAGAAACCAGCCACAAATGGCGCTAACGGGCCCTTTGGCGCGCAATGATCAAACCACTATAAATGCAAATTTAAAGGCTTTAGAGCATGATGATTTTTTGCCGGTTTATCGGGCATTTATTGCGGCATATAGCAAACAGGGTTAGGTTGGTTTTGCGGTTTTATTGCGCCAGCTCACATCGGGGCTGGGGCCCTGTCGCTGCGATATTCCTTCTTCGTGGTTATAAAACACAAAACCTTAAAAGTCTAAAAATTAATTTTTATTAAACAGGAGCGTATTTTATGAATATTCTTGAACTAAAAAAAATGAAACAAGCACAGCAAAAAATCTCCATGGTAACTTGTTATGATTATTGGTCAGCAAAAATAATTGCTCAAACGCAAATTAATTGTGCTTTAGTCGGGGATAGTTTAGCGATGGTGATGCATGGATATGCCACCACCATTCCGGCAACAAATGAGATGATGGCTTTGCACGTTGCTGCCGTCGCTCGAGGGGCACCAAATAAATTAATAATCGGTGATATGCCATTTCTCTCTTATTGCAAGGGTTTAGCGGAAACGATGCGAGTAGTAGCGCAGATTATGCAAGCGGGTGCGCATGCCATAAAACTTGAAGGTGTAACGGGGCATGAGGATATCATTCAATCTATTATAAATTCAGGCGTTCCCGTGATGGGGCATATTGGTTTAACACCGCAGTCTGTCCATCAATTAGGCGGATTTAAAGTACAAGGAAAAACTCAAGCGTCAATGGATTTATTATTAGCGCAAGCAAAAACTTTAGAAGATTTAGGTTGTTTTGCCGTGGTGCTGGAATGTGTGCCAACAGAATTAGCGGAATTAATCACCCAAACAATAGCCATTCCAACCATAGGTATTGGTGCGGGGCCAAAAGTGGATGGACAAGTATTGGTATTGCAAGATTTGCTAGGCGTCAATACGGAACTTAAACCCAAATTTTTAAAAACGTATTTGAATGGTTATGAAATAGTGAAAGCTGCATTAGACACTTTTGATAGAGAAGTTAAAACAGCGCAATTTCCTACGGAAGAACATAGCTATAAAAGTGGAGTATAAAAATGACGCAAGTATTTAATGATTTAGCAGAATGGCAAAGCTTGCGAAATGCTACTGTCTGGATTGATAAAACTATCGGATTAGTGCCTACGATGGGTAATTTACACGCAGGCCATAAAAGTTTATTACAACGTTCAGTGGCGGAAAATGCTATTACTGTCCTAACGATATTTGTTAATCCCACTCAATTTAGTGATCCCCTTGATCTAAATAATTATCCTAAAACATTACAAGAGGATCTAAATCTTGCAGAAGCAACAAAAGTTGATTATGTATTAATACCGCAGTATAAGGATATTTACGCAGATGATTATCGCTATAAGATTTGCGAAAATGAACTCAGCAAACAATTATGTGGTAAACAAAGAGCAGGGCATTTCGAAGGCGTAATGACCGTGGTATTAAAATTATTAATGTTGGTTAAAGCCCATAATGCATATTTCGGAGAAAAAGATTTTCAACAGCTGCAATTAATAAAAGGATTGGCCCAGGCTTTTTTCATAGATACCAACATTATCGCTTGTCCAACAATACGCAATGAACAAGGCTTGGCATTAAGTTCACGGAATAATTTATTAACCCCAGCACAATTGAAATTAGCACAAGCATTTCCAAAATTACTGAACGCTAATTTAACCATACCTCAGATAATCCAGCAGCTTACCCAGCTGGGTTTTAGCGTCGATTACATTGAAGAGCATTCGGCAAGACGCTTTGGCGCGGTACGCTTAGGAGCAGTGCGGTTGATTGATAATTTTGCGGTGAGGGAATGGTGAAATACCATAATAGCAAGCGAACCATTATAATTATAACGCGCGCCCATTAAACCAGCTATAAGCATTGTGCATCGTAATGCCAAGTTTTTCCGCTAAATATTTTTATCGGAATCTCTAAGCAATGATTTTTAGGCGCCCTATAAAGTTAGTGATTATACGACCGTGTTTTGTTCATGATGTCAGTGGGGTGTTTTCCTGATAATAAATGCGCCTGCTTGGCGGATAAGTGCATCAAATCAAGTTGCGCCTCAGCATATAGTTTTAATGGATCAATATCGAACGCTGAAATTAATAGGGCTATTTCAGCATGGCGTGTGAGGCTTATTTCACAGGTATTTTCGCCAGGGGTTACCTGAATACTACTATAGGTATTAAATGGATGTTTTTGTTTCAAGGCGGTAATGATTTTTTCTTGAACAATGCCAGCGCATTCAAATAGCAATATTATTTTTTCATAATCTAGCGAAATGTGAACAGTAGGAATCTGGTAATGAGCTGAAATGTTTTCCTGTAACTGTTTATGCAGCGAACTGCCACTGCC
>CAIUAS010000091.1 GCA_903897205.1 uncultured Gammaproteobacteria bacterium | reverse complement strand
CGTCTTTTATATGTTGTGGAGGAATAAGGATGTGGGTTAATACATAACCTGCTTTTTGATAACGCGTTGTCATCTCTTGAGCAATTATTTCGATATCACCCAATGAAACCACTTTACCCAAATAAGCTTGATAAGGCGTCGTTAATGCCTGTTGTGAAAAAACCGTAGCACCATCCACACGTATTTGCGCTAATTTGAAAGTGGCTTTAGCCGCTTCGGGCGACAATTGCCCTGCCTTTTGCTCTTCCACTTGGGTCTTTCCCATGGGCAATGGCATCGTCAAGGAAGCCTTCATTAAGCTTTGATTAAGCCGGCCCGCTTCCGCTGAACTACGAATAATTTGATTTTCTTGCGCGGTAAGCTCTGCGGCTTGTGCGGTGAAAGCCTGTAATAGTAATACAGTAGAAATTCCGACTTTATAGACTAATTTGAATTTATGCTTCATACGATTCCATGTCCCCTGCATTAAGGGGCAAATGATGCCCTATTCTAAAAATAAAAACAATAATGCGGCTCTACTCACAATACGCCACTTTTAAGTGTGGTTGCCGCTCCTGTTTCATATATTATAAAAACTACGCACGGAAAACTCGCACTTGCAACCCAAAGAGAGCATTCCCATTTCTCCCCATGGGAAACCCCTGTTATACTCTTTCTCGCCCGTTATTTATAAGGAAATAAAATGCTCCCAATACTTGTTCATCTCCAGCAAAATTTGCCTTATGCAACTTAATAAACTCTTATTAATCAGCTTCGGCTTAATTCTCACTTGCACTGCCGCCTGGTCGGAATTGACTGCCAATAATCTGGTACGCCAAACGGTGCAACGTTTGGATAATATGGGCTATGACTTAGAATTAAGAGCTGGTTTTGCCAAGCCTAAAGAGGATGCTAAAAATAGTCCGGTTGTCATTGTTGATATTGATGAGAAAAGTTTAAGCGAGCAAGGCCGCTGGCCTTGGCCACGCAATAAAATTGCTGAGCTTATCAGCAAAACACAAGCTTTAGGCGCCGTTGTGATTGCGCTTGATATAACTTTTCCTGAGCCTGAAGCTAATATTGCAGCGGTGGTATTAGAAAAATTTCCACCCAACCTTATTAATACCAACGCTCATTTACTACAAAATATTTTGCAGCAATTTAATTTTGATCAGCTGCTTGCACAAAGTGTACAGCACGGCGACACTATCCTTGGCATGACATTTCATAATAAATCAAACATCACTATTGGTTCGGAGCCAATACCACTGTTGACTCTCACTAGCGATAATGCGCAAAAATTATCACTCGCTGAAATGAGCGGTTACACCAACAATATTCCTATTTTAAGTAAAGCCGCTAAAAGCACAGCGTTTATTAATGCTTTTGCCGATAGCGATGGCATTATCCGGCATGCCTCTTTATTATTACGCTATAAAAATAATATTTATCCTTCGCTCGCCTTAGAAGCGACGCGTGTTTATTTATTAAGCGATATAAAACTCGAAATGCATCATGAAGCTAATTTAA
The DNA here is from genome assembly GCA_903897205.1 of uncultured Gammaproteobacteria bacterium. Taxonomy (GTDB): domain Bacteria; phylum Pseudomonadota; class Gammaproteobacteria; order CAIUAS01; family CAIUAS01; genus CAIUAS01. Next base: position 194 of record CAIUAS010000091.1, on the reverse strand, counting down.
TCAATATTGATGCTATTAAATTAGGCAAACAGATTATTGCCACGGATATTTATGGACGCGTATTAATACCCTTTCATGGTCCAGCTGGCGCTTTTCGTTATATTCCGGCTACCGATATTTTACTGAATAAATTACCGGCAGGCGCCCTGACTAACAAATTAGTTTTTATCGGCCCTTCGGCCTTCGGCTTGGGT
>CAIUAS010000090.1 GCA_903897205.1 uncultured Gammaproteobacteria bacterium | reverse complement strand
TGCTACTATGCCAATTAAAAATAAGCTAAATGCTAATCTATAATTAGCTAATGAATAAATAGGCATATAATTTTCTATTTTGCCACTCCAGCCAAATCCCATTAACCATCCGAATAAAGGTTCAAAAATTGAGCCGCCGCCGATGGCGCAAATTGAAACAATACTACTTGCAGTTGCTGTTAAATTTACGGCATTGCTCTCAGCAACAACAGGATAACTCAATACCTGACTACTGGTAAAAACACCTAATAATAAAAATAGTAGTAAGAGCAACCCAAATGATGGATGAGGAAGATATATAATAGCGAATAGAGTAAAAAAGCATAAAATCAAACTAATCATCATTGGCAAACGACGCAATCTAATTTTATCTGAAATCCAGCCTATACAAGGTGTGCCTATAATACCGCCTACAAAGATCATAGAAGTTATATAGGAAGCGTTAAGTTTTGATAAAAGATGTACCTGCTCCAAATAAATGATTCCCCATAAACCACCTAAAAGATAGATAGGCTGCGCTATAAAACTTGCATAAATTCCAGCAAGCCAGTTCTGACGATTTAGTATGGATAAGTGAAAATCCTGCCAATAAAGTTTCAATTGAGATTTTGAAAATGAAATATCTTTTTTAATGGTCTGATTAGAATAAGGTTGCTCTACAACTAAGCCAGAGACCAGTAGTAAAATTATAACGCCCAACACTAAATAACAAATAATAGCTTTGTTCCAGCCAAAATGACTAATTAACAGTGCTGAAGGTGTTTGCGCGACAATACCTCCTGACATGGCAATGGTTGTCATAAATCCTGTGATTAATCCCATGCGATAAGGTGGAAACCAGCGAGATGCGATTTTCACACAGCTTATGAAGCTAAAAGCACTGCCAATACCTGTTATAAAGCGTCCAACTATCAGTAATGTTACTGATACGGGAAAAAGAAAACAAATTGTGCCTAGAAGAGATAATAATATTCCACTTAAAATAAGCCATCGCGTAGAGAAATTATCCAATAAAATACCTGCGGGCACTAAAAAAATGAGATTCGCATAAAAGTATGTCGCAGAAATGATGCCAAGTTGATGAGCGTTAATTGAAAAAAGACGTAATATTTCATCGCCTAATGAATTGGGGAGATTCATTAGTATGAAAGTATAAAAAATAAATAAAGATGCTGTAAAACAAACAATCCAACTTTTAATATTAACTGAGCGTTGTTGCGCAATAGGACTTTCCAGCATTATCGATCGCTCTCCCTGGGATTTGTGTGAAATTTTTTCATGAAAATTTCTCATGAGGAATTTTCAAAAGTTTTCTGTTATTCCAAGCCTATATCAGACGTGTTTTTATAGTATTGCTTTATAACCAGTATAATAGCGGAGAGTCAAGTAAATAGATGCTAGAATTTTTAAAAAACCTTTAGATAAGAAGTGGCGTCTTAAAAAAACAATGTTTTAAAGTTTAATAATTAATTGTAAGCTAGTTAAATGAAGGAATGTTTATGGAAATAAAAAACATGCCCATAGATTTGCGGACTATAAATGATAGGTTACGCAACTCACTCACTGGTATTTTAGGTAATGCCACTTTTCTAAATGAAGATTGTCTAACACATGAACAACGAGCATATGTGAAGGCTATTTTAATATGTGCTAATGATTTACATAAACTAGCGGATGATTTATTAGAAAAAAACAAATGAATAATTATGAAAATCTTATCAGCATGGCGTTATTATTTTCTTGCTCCTAATAAATTGCTCTAGCTAAGATCTACGATATCTTAAAATAGACGAATTACGCTGACTAAAAGAATTCAATAGTGCCCCGCGTTCGTCTGATGCCTGATTTGTAACCTAACAGAGCAAAAATATATCGGCATCTTATGCTTATTTAAACCACCAGGAAAAGGTGGTTCCTGTGGCGGTTCTTTAACAGGCGGTAATTCATCTGGAGTTTTAGGTGGTACTTGATCATCTGGTACTTCAGGAATGGGCTGATAAGGAACTTCGTCGGGTGCATATCCTGGTACTTCGCCAAATTGCGTTGTTGAATAATCATTAATGGCTAACGTTAATGTGTGCTGCATAAATTAAGCTTCCTAATTATTGTTATTGCCACAAAGTTAAAATATCTTGTGGCAATTCAGCTTTAACATGACTAATTTCACCATCGGATATTTTTTTATTTAAAAAGTGCAGCACCGCCTTGGTTGTTTCTTCAGGCTCTAACCGATTGGTGGCATTGCGCAAGCAATTGCGTACGCTTTCGATAAAATCTTCTTTTGTACGTTCTTTATGCGGAGTGGCAGCAGGTTTCCACCCTTCATAATACATACCTCTTATTAGCATGGGCATTTCCGATGCTAAATGCACCGCCTGATCCACCAATAAGCGATCACGCAAACAATGTAATACTGATCTTAAGGCGGTATAGGCTTCTTCATAAGAATTAAAAGGACCTGCGTCTGAAAGTTCTTTTAGCCATGCGTTAGACTTTTCTAGGGTATGATTAAATGATGAAATAGACATTTGCATAGTAAAACTCCAATTAAAATTAACTCAATATTTGTTTGCGAACCAATTTAGCAAGGCTGCTTAATTCATCAGAGACTAAAATTAACAAATCATCAACGGCTGCAATGCCACAGATTTTATCGTTATCATCCACAATAGGGGCGCGCCGAACCCCCTTTGCGCAGATCATTTCGATTGCTTCATTAATCCCCTGATGTTTTTTTAATACGAGTAAATCACTACTCATAACATCACCAACGCAAATGGTTTTAGCATCCACTCCATCGGCAACAATTTTCATCGCAATATCACGATCGGTTAAAATGCCAATAGGTTTATTATTGGTTTTACTTTCAATGACCACTATGTCGCCAATATTGTTTTTCTTCATGAGCATGGCGGCTTCCTGAATTGGCATTGATTTAACGGCAGTAATAACTTTAGCAGTACAAATTTTATGAATAGACATAGATGAGCTCTCTTATTGAATAATTAAAAATTATATATAAAGCACTTAATATTAACTATAAAACATTGTTCAAATCTGATGTAGGAGATTTAAGTTAGTTTAAGTTTATTTATAGACTGTTCATGGTAAAGACCGCTAACTAATAAGTAAGCGCATATTACTTACTTAAAAATAAGCAATAGAGTAGAGAGGAAACTCATAACAACAATTACAATTTTAGTTTGTATTTCAGTGAAAAAATAGGGTCATGCCTGCGTAATTTTTAACTAACATTGGGAGCCTTTATGAAAAATACTAAATATATACTGCTGTTAACTGCGCTAAGCTTGTTTTCTACGCCCGTGGTTTTTGCGGCGAATCAACCGGAAAATACCACCATCTTAACTAAGAGCGCTAATATTGATTCCGATATTGTTATTAAAACAAAACTATTAACTACCTATAGTTTAAATCCTGAGCTGCGTAAATATAACATCGTAGTTGATGTAAGTAATGGTATTGTGCATTTAGATGGCGCGGTACGAAATGAGCCTCAAAAAGAATTAGCTATTAATATTGCCAAAGATGTAGAAGGCGTGAATACAGTAACAGAGAACCTTATTGTTGACAAAAATACAAAAGCCGGTGAAATCAGCGCTGATTATGGCCAGAAAGTATATGATGCAACCTTAACAGCCATGGTAAAAAGCCGATTATTATTAAATCCTAAAATAAATGGCGCAAAGGTTAAAGTTACCACAGTAAATGATATAGCCACTTTAGAAGGCGAAGTGCCGTCACTTGCGCAAAAGCAGATGATAGGGCGAATAGCTATTAAAACGCCAGGGGTAGTGGCAGTAAAGAATAATTTACAAGTACAAGAAAAAAGTTAAGTGGCGGGGTAGGTCGAATTGCACTTTATGACAATAAGCGAAGTCCATTAAAAATAACTAACAGCGTAGCGCCTTCGTGTATGGCAACAATAATATCAATATTACCCATTCCAAAAAGTGCGAATACCACCAAAATAATAACGATGCTTAACGAAAAGTATAAATTTTGTTTAATGATTCGATAAGCGAAACGACTTAAATGAATTGCAAAAGGTAAGGGCTTTAAGCTGTTGCTCATTAAAACCACGTCGGCGGCCTCTAGTGCAATATCATTGCCCGCGCCGCCTATTGCAATACCAACGGTAGCTTGAGCCAGTGCAGCCGCATCATTAATGCCATCGCCAACCATGCCAACAAATTTATATTGATTGGCTAGTGCTTTAATGCGCAAAGTCTTAGCTTCCGGCAATAAATTTGCTTGTATTTCGTTAATACCTATTTTTTTTGCAATATCATTGGCCGCCGCTTCATTGTCTCCCGTTAGCATAATAAATTTTTCAATGCCATATTCTTTTAATTTTTGTAATACTCCCACTGTTTCAGGTCGAATGGTGTCAGACAACCCCAATAAACCTAACCACTTATTATCATGGCGCACAAGCATAATCGTGCGGCCATTGGCTTGTAATTGCTTTATTTTTTCCTCGATTATTTCAGGAATTTTAGCAAATAGTTTTGCGTTGCCTATTTCCGTTATAAAACCATTCACTAAACCTTTCATGCCATAGCCGGGAATTATAGTTGTATCGGTGGTCGCTAGTAATTTAATATTATTTTTTAAAGCAATTTGAACAACGGCTGTTGCCAAAGGGTGATTGCTAGTTTGCTCAAGCGAAGCGGCGACAGCTAGTAATTCATCGGGTTGACTATTTATTGGAATAATATCGACAACTTGTGGCTTGCCTTCTGTTAAGGTGCCTGTTTTATCTAAAGCGATCGCT
>CAIUAS010000089.1 GCA_903897205.1 uncultured Gammaproteobacteria bacterium | reverse complement strand
TGATTTATCTGCGGCTAAACCAATTGGAAGAACTGATTTAAAATAAAAATTTGGCAGTAAATTAAACTGCTAATGCAGGGTCAATTTAATATTGATAATTAAAAATCTTAGTAGATTTATTTTTATATGACAGTACAGCCATCAAAAAAATTATTAAGGGAATTATTATTAAATATCTGCCAGATAGAGCCAACCTGGGATCGGGCTATTACTGGTTTAGCAAATGATAGCCGCACAGTAAAACCTGGCGATTTGTTTTTTGCTTATCCAGGCACGCAAGCAGACGGTAGGCATTATATGAATGCGGCGATTGAAAAAGGTGCCGTTGCAGTGCTTGCTGAAGCGGATGCTACGATGCCAAAAATGGAATTACGTAATGGCCAGCTCAATCATACAATCCCTATTTTTACAGTCGCTAATCTTGCTTCACAGGTTAGTGAAATAGCGGCGCGCTTTTATGAACATCCCTCGCACCATATGTCTGTGGTGGGTATTACAGGCACAACGGGCAAAACTTCTTGTAGCCAATTTCTTGCTAACAGTTTACAGCTGGCGCAAAAAACCTGTGGTGTTATTGGTACCTTGGGGAATGGTTTATATGGTCAATTACAGCATACTGATTTAACCACGCCAGATGCTGTCATACTGCAACAATTACTAGCACAATTACGTTCGCAAGCAGCACAATATGTTGCAATGGAAGTATCTTCGCACGGATTGGAACAAAGACGTGTGCAAGGAATTGAATTTACGATTGGTTTATTCACTAATCTTTCGCAAGATCATTTAGATTACCATGGTGATATGGAACATTATGCTGCTGCCAAACGTTTGTTGTTTTCACATCCTGAGTTACGTTATGCAGTATTAAATGTCGATGATGCTCATGGCAGACAATGGTGTAAGGAATTAGAAGCTTCGTTGCCAGTTTATACCTATTCGTTAACACCCAATAGAATGCAACGTGAATTACATACCTATGTTTTGCATAGCGTATGTAATGATATGGGCATTACAGCCAGTATCCATACCCCATGGGGCGATGGTCTATTGCATAATCCTTATTTAATAGGCAATTTTAATTTAAGTAATTTATTAGCCGTATTGGTTATTTTAAATATTTTAGGTATTCCATTTCAAACAGCATTAGCGCATTTGGCTAAATTGCATGGAGTGCCTGGGCGTATGGAAAGCTTTGGCGGTGGTATTAAACCATTAATAATTGTGGATTATGCGCACAAACCAGACGCATTGGAACAAGTATTAAATACCTTGCGCCAGCAGTGTAAAGGGAAATTATGGTGCGTATTTGGTTGCGGTGGTAATCGTGATAAGGGTAAGCGGCCGCTGATGGGAAAAATCGCCGAGCAATATGCAGATAGAATAATCATTACGGATGATAATCCGCGTGAAGAAGAACGCAGAGAAATTGTGGTAGATATTTTAAATGGATTAATGCGCCCGCAGCAGGCTATTGTAGAGCATGATAGACGGCGCGCGATTGCTCATGCAATCGAGTGTGCACAAGCGGGCGATATTGTTTTAGTGGCAGGAAAGGGCCATGAGAATTATCAAATTGTGGGTAAGGAAAAATTACCACTGAGTGATAGTTTTGAAGTGCAGATATGTTTGGAACGAAAATAGAACACGCCGGTTAGCACACCAGACGATAGTATTTCCGCAAACACGCATAAATACATCCCTGTAGCTACTTGCGGCTATCCTGCCGCAAATGTTTGCTCCAATACTATCGTCTGGCGTGCTAACTAAAGTGTGCTTTTATAATGGAATTTGTATAAGTAATATGTACCTAAAATATATTAGCTGATTATAAACGAAATATTTCTTTGGTGAGTTAAATGAATAAGTTGGCATTATCACAAATTAATTTAGTATTAAATGGGCAATTAATTAATAAGGATGCTGAATTTAATTTTGTTAGTACGGACTCGCGTACGCTTAAACCGGGGCAACTTTTTATTGCATTGGTCGGGCCAAATTTTGATGGCCATCAATTTCTTGAAGCAGTAAAAAATAAAGGTGCCGCTGCTGCGATTGTTAGTAAAGCAGTGAAAGTTGATTTGCCTTTATTACAAGTAGTAGATACGCACAAAGCACTAGGAGAATTAGCCGCGTGGCATCGTAAACAATTGCAATTACCCATCGTTGCGTTAACTGGCAGTTGTGGAAAAACCACGGTAAAAGAAATGATTCATTCTATCTTAGCAGAATGTGGTTCAACGTTAGCGAGTGAAGGCACTTTAAATAATGATATTGGCGTACCTCTTTCTTTATTAAAGTTGCAACCTGAACATCAATATGCGGTTATTGAAATGGGAGCAAATCATCTTGGTGAAATTGCTTATTTGACTCACCTGACCCAGCCAACCGTTGCTTTGATTAATAATATTGCACCTGCACATTTAGCAGGTTTTGGTAGTGTTGAAGGTGTTGCACAAGCAAAAGCAGAAATTTTTGCCGGGCTTGATAAAGCAGGGGTTGCTTTAATTAATGCGGATGATCCGTTTGCAGCGTGGTTAAAACAAAAACTAGTTGATAAAAAAATTATAACGTTTGGTATTGATAATACGGCAGATTTTCAAGCACATTCTTTAAACGCTTCCCAAGAAGGGCATTTTAGTTTTGTATTGACAACCAAGGATGGAGAGATAGTTATTCGATTGCCTTTATTAGGCCGGCATAATGTATTAAATGCGGCAGCGGCAGCGGCGGCTAGTTATGCAGTAGGCGCATCTTTAAGTGCAATAAAAACCGGATTAGAAAAAATGCAGCCGGTTAATGGACGTTTGGTTATGCGGCAAGGACAAGCGGGTGCCCGTGTTTTTGACGATACTTATAATGCCAATCCTTTTTCGGTGCGTGCAGCGTTGCAAGTATTAGCAAATTATAAAGGCGAGCGGGTTTTTGTGTTAGGTGATATGGGTGAACTTGGAGATAGCGCTGAACAGCATCATAGTGACATTGGTTTATTGGCTAAGCAATTAGGTATTAATAAATTATATGCTTGGGGTAAATTGAGTCAGGTTGCTGCAAAAGCTTTTGGTGAAGGTGCTTATTATTTTGAAGACAAAACAAAGTTAAGTGATGCGGTGCGTGGAGTTTTAAATGCTGACGTGACTGTGTTAGTGAAGGGATCGCGGAGTGCGAAGATGGAGCAGGTTGTTGCGGCTTTGTTGTGATTTTTAGAAATAGGGTTCTGTACCGGTTAGATTCATCCCTTTATTATTTTATAAACACGCATAAATACATCCATGTAGCTACTTGCGGCTATCCTGCCGCAAATGTTTATAAAATAATAAAGGGATGAATCTAACTAAAGTATAAGTTTGAATTCAACACTGTGATTGCAAATTATTAATGTATTTATAAAAATATTTTGTGGCAAAGAAAGTTTAAAAATGAATAGGGTTAAGAAATGTTATTATGGTTGACTGAGTATCTTGCGCATTTTTATCGGGCGTTTCATGTTTTTCAATATTTAACGTTGCGCGCTATTTTGGCGACGATCACGGCGTTAGTTATTTCTTTGTTGGTGGGACCTAAAATGATTCGTCATTTAAGTGAACATCAGATTGGACAAACTGTACGAGATGATGGGCCTAAAAGTCATTTAAGTAAGGCCGGTACGCCAACGATGGGTGGTGCATTGATTCTTATCGCTATTGCGTTAACTACGTTATTATGGGGTGATTGGTCTAATCGTTATATTTGGGTAGTGTTGGTAACTACTTTAGGTTTTGGGGCGATTGGTTGGGTTGATGATTACCGCAAGTTGATGTTAAAAAATAGCAAAGGATTGCCAGCGCGATGGAAATATTTTTGGCAATCGATTTTAGGATTCAGTGCGGCTATTTTTTTATATATGACGGCGCACTCGCCAGCAGAGACACAATTTTTTATTCCTTTTTTTAAAAATGTGATTATTAACCTGGGTGTTTTATATATTTTTCTTAGTTATTTTGTGATTGTGGGTGCGAGCAATGCGGTTAATTTAACCGATGGTTTAGATGGATTAGCAATTTTGCCGACGGTATTAGTCGGTGGCGCTTTAGGCATATTTGCTTATGCTAGCGGCAATTTGTCATTTGCTAATTATTTAGCAATTCCTTTTATTCCAGGTGCCGGCGAAATTGTGGTGTTTTGTGGTGCTTTAGTAGGCGCTGGCTTGGGATTTCTTTGGTTTAATACTTATCCTGCGCAAGTTTTTATGGGGGATGTGGGCGCATTAGGATTAGGCGCTGCTTTAGGTATTATGGCCATCATAGTGCGGCAAGAAATTGTATTGTTCATTATGGGGGGAGTGTTTGTTTTAGAAACTATTTCCGTCATTTTGCAGGTAGGTTCTTATAAATTAAGAGGCAAACGCATTTTTCGAATGGCGCCGATCCATCATCACTTTGAATTAAAAGGTTGGCCAGAGCCGCGTGTTATTGTGCGGTTTTGGATCATAACGGTAATATTGGTTCTGTGTGGTTTGGCAACACTAAAATTAAGATAACTAAGAGCGTATGTATACTAACAAAACGATTATTTTAGGTCTTGGTAAAACAGGTTTATCATGTCTGCATTATCTTGCAAAGCAAGATATTTCTTTAATTGCGGTGGATACACGCGAGAATTTTCCAGATTTGCAGAAAATACAAAAAGAGTTTCCGGCTGTTGCGTTTTATGTGGGCGAAATAGATGAAAAACTATTTTTGCAAGCAACGGAAATTGTGGTAAGTCCGGGCTTGTCGTTAGAAATACCCGCTATCGTTAAAGCAAAGCAAGCAGGCATTCCTGTTATAGGCGATATTGAATTATTTCTACGGGTTGCTAAAGCGCCTGTCATTGGAATTACTGGAACGAATGCCAAAGGAACGGTTACTACTTTGGTAGGGGAAATGTTGGCGCAGGCAGGTAAAAGAGTTTTGGTTGGTGGCAATATTGGTACTCCAGCCCTTGATTTATTAATAGAAAATATTCCAGATTATTACGTCTTAGAGCTTTCCAGTTTTCAATTAGAAACCACTTATTCTTTACAACTTATTGCGGCCGCCATTTTAAATGTCAGTGAAGATCATTTAGATCGGCATGGCACCATGACAAATTACATGGCTGCTAAGTGGCGTATTTATCAAAATTGTCAAACGGCTATTTATAATCGTGATGATGAGGCGACAGTTCCCTTGGAATCAGCATCGCGTAAAATAACTTTTGGTTTAACTGCACCAGGTGCTGATGAGTTTGGACTTTTAGAAATAAAGGGCGAAACTTGGCTCAGTATTGCGGAACAAGCTTTGTTAAATACAAACGAGCTACGCATTAAAGGGCGCCATAATTGGTCGAATGCTTTAGCGGCATTAGCTATTGGGACTGCTTTGAATTTACCGGTGCCATCTATGTTGCAAGCTTTACGAATATTCAAAGGATTGCCTCATCGTTGTGAGTGGATTTTAGAGCAGGATAATATTGCTTGGTATGATGATTCCAAAGGCACTAATGTAGGATCTACTGTGGCGGCTATTCAAGGGATTGGTGGCACGCTGACTGGCAAAATAATTTTAATAGCGGGTGGACTTGGTAAAGGTGCAGATTTTGCTCCCTTGCGTGATCCAGTGAACTCATATGTTCGTCAGGTTATTTTATTAGGACAAGATGCTCCTTTATTGGCAACGGCCTTAGCCGATACAGTATCTATTAGCCATGTCAAAAATCTCGAAGAGGCAGTATTATACGCCCGCCGCATCGCACAAAGTGGTGATGTGATATTGCTATCACCTGCGTGTGCTAGCTGGGACATGTTTCGTGATTATGCGGAGCGTGGTGATATTTTTAAGGCTGCCGTAAGCAATTTATATCATAGCAATTTAGAAGTTATCTAGCAGAAAAATATATTTTGCTTAATGATGAGCATCTCTTAGGAAAAATTATGACACCATTTAAAATGGCTGCAACCCACGAGCGAGGGATTCCGCCGGTTGTGCTTTATGATCGGTATTTGTTATTAGCGACAATTGCATTATTAGTACTTGGTCTATTGATGGTTGCTTCCACCTCAATTGTCATTGCCGATCGCCTTTACCATCAACCTTTTCATTTTTTATTTAGACAAATTTCCTATTTGGCGCTGGGTGTTATTTTAGGGTTTTTTGTTTTTAAAATTAATATTAAAAACTGGCAACAGTTTGGCACGGTATTATTATTAATTAGTTTGGTGTTATTAATATTAGTATTGGTTCCTAAATTAGGGCGCGAAGTGAATGGAAGTATGCGTTGGCTTGGAATAGGGCCCCTTGGTATTCAGGTTTCTGAATTTGCTAAAGTAGCGGTTATTATTTATTTAGCAGATTATTTAGTACGACATGATAGAGAAGTACGGACCCAAATTAGTGGATTTGTAAAACCGCTGATAATTCTTGGGGTCGTTGCACTATTATTATTGCGCGAACCTGATTTTGGTGCTACGAGCGTTATTATTACCACGAGCCTAGGCATGTTATTTTTAGCAGGTGTACGCTTATGGCAATTTGCTGTGTTATTTGGTTTTGTGGTTGTTTCTTTGGCGAGTATCGCCATTTCATCACCTTATAGAATGCTGCGCTTAACTAGTTTTTTAAATCCGTGGGCTAGTCAGTTTGATAGTGGTTATCAGCTTACTCAATCCTTAATTGCTTTTGGTCGTGGCGGTTGGTTTGGCGTTGGTTTAGGCGAGAGCATACAAAAATTATTTTATTTGCCTGAAGCGCACACTGATTTTTTATTCGCGGTATTAACTGAAGAGCTTGGATTGCTAGGTGGTTTGGTTATCTTAGCGCTTTTTGCGGTAGTAGTGGGCCGTGCTTTAGCAATTGGCCGTAAAGCCTATGCAGAAAATAGACATTTCGCCGCCTATATAGCCTATGGTTTTGGAATTGAAACGGCGCTGCAAGTGCTAATTAATATCGGTGTTAATACGGGTGTATTGCCTACGAAGGGATTAACCCTGCCTTTTATGAGTTATGGTGGTAGCAGTTTATTGATGATGTGTGTGGTAATAGCGATTTTATTGAAAATTGATCATGAATCGCGTTTGTTATCCTATGGTTATCGAAACCGACGTGAGTGAGCCTAATTAATTTAAGAGTTAATATCATATGAGTACAAGTTTTGCAGCAAAAAATCCCACCATGGGCCGTATTAAGCATATTCACTTTGTGGGTATCGGCGGTGCAGGAATGGGTGGGATAGCGGAAGTTTTATTAACGCAAGGTTATTATATTTCAGGTTCTGATTTGAATGAAAATACGGTTACCAAGCGCTTGCAAAAATTAGGGGCTCGTATTCTGACAGGCCATCAAGAAAGCCATGTCAATGGGGCTGATGTAGTGGTGCGTTCAACAGCTATTGCTGATAATAATCCCGAAATAGTCGCGGCTAAACAACAAAGAATTCCGGTGGTTCCACGTGCTTTAATGTTGGCTGAGCTTATGCGTTTTCGCTATGGCATAGCTGTTGCAGGTACTCACGGTAAAACAACAACGACTAGCTTAGCAGCTAGTTTATTAGCCGAAGGCGATTTAGATCCGACCTTCGTTATTGGGGGGTTGCTTAATAGTGCAGGAACGAATGCTCGTTTAGGTGCAAGCCGCTATTTAGTGGCAGAGGCTGATGAAAGCGACGCTTCTTTTTTATATTTACAACCAATGATTGCTATTGTAACTAATATTGATGCCGATCATATGGATACCTATCACGGTGATTTTTCGCAACTGCGTCACACCTTTATCGAATTTTTGCATCATTTGCCTTTTTATGGTTTGGCGGTTTTATGCCTAGATGATCCTATCGTGCGAGAAATTATTCCAGAAATTTCTCGTCCAATCCTTACTTATGGTTTTGCTGCAGAGGCGGATATTCGCGCAATTGATTATGTTCAAAAAGGCGTTCGCAATTATTTTACGGTGACGCGTCCAGGCAGGGCGAATTTATCAATCAACTTAAATTTGGCAGGACAGCATAATGTATTAAATGCACTTGCCGCTATTGCAGTTGCTAGCGAATTAGGTGTTGGCGATGAAGCAATTGCTAACGCATTGAATCATTTTTCAGGTGTTGGTCGTCGTTTTCAACTGTATGATAATTTTAAATTGGCCAATCAATCTTTATTATTAATTGATGATTATGGTCATCATCCCCGCGAAATTATGGCTACCCTACAAGCCATTCGCGCTGCATGGCCAGGGCGCCGCTTAGTAATGGCTTATCAGCCACATCGATATTCACGCACCAGGGATTTATTTGAAGATTTTGCCCGTGTTTTATCTGAAGTAGATGTTCTATTATTATTAGAAGTTTACCCTGCCGGTGAGCAACCCATTGCTGGTGCAGATGGCCGTTCTTTATGTCGTAATATTCGCCAACGCGGCAAAGTAGATCCTATTTTTGTGGAAACCACGCAAGATTTAATCTCAGCCTTAGAAGGCGTCGTGCAAGCGGGCGATCTTTTATTAACCCAGGGAGCGGGTGATATTGGCGGCATTGCGGCACGACTGGTTAACAATCAGGGAAAATAAATGCTAAATCAGGATTGGGCAGATAGTGAAAATAATTTTGATGAATTAAAAAATCAATGGGGCTGGCCAG
>CAIUAS010000088.1 GCA_903897205.1 uncultured Gammaproteobacteria bacterium | reverse complement strand
TAAGGAGTTAGCGGGGTGGGAAGCACCAATTAATGGTGGGCCAACTTCAAAAGAATTAACGCCGGAGCAGAAAGAAATTGATTATCATGCACGGATGGTTTTAACGGAGGAGTTGGGGCATAGCAGGATACAAATTACGGTTAATTATTGTGGGCGGTAAGTTATTATGTGCAGTAGAGAAAGAAGTTATAGGTTTTATAAGGGCTTAATCAAAAATTACTGCACATAAAATCTATTCTTAATTGTCTTTGCTGAGACATTATTCACATCCTTCGTACTAGAGAATGGTTAGATTGTGAAAGAATCATTAATCAAAATTCTTCTTCAGAGCCGAGTCAGATTTATTAGTTGGGATGAAATATTTGGAGAGAAATGCAGTGGCATTATTTTCTGCCCCGACTCGATGAGGGGCAGAAAATAGAACATCCTGTTCGCCAGCCTGCAATCCGTTGCTAGATGGCATTAATGTAGTCTTTTCTTGCTGCCATAGCTATAGCTTATGGCGGAACGTTCTGTAAGCTCTTGGCTTATATGTGCCTCATTTTTAAAATGGTTAGTCGAGTAGAAAATGATTTGTTATTAGCTAATATTAACGAAATAATTTCAGCCATAGTTTATAAAGTTGAAGCAAATTATTATAAAAGCTTGCCCCGAATTTGCCCCGATCTGATGTGCATTACTGTGCTTAACTGGGATAATCTAGTGAGCGCCCCAGTATATAAGTTATTAATAATCAATAAGTTATATAACTTTAATGTTTTATCAACAGGCCTCATAATCCGTTGGTCCTAGGTTCAAGTCCTAGTGGGCCACCAAATTATCTTTTAAATCAATGACTTATGAAGGTCAAATTTTGAGCGGTTTGGTTTTACCAAAATTCTACCAAAATAATTCCTCAACTTTTCATGCGTGACCTCAGGTTCGGAAACTATTCTCGCCAATGGTTACAAAAATATTCCCAGGCGCCTTTGTCCGTATCAATCCCCAAAAACTCAGCCGTGATCATTTCACTGTCCGATAATCTGGGTTCAAATCCCCTTTGTCGTAATTTCTGTCCAGCATTTATTTTTTCAATTATTCCCTCTACCAAGCAAAACACAGTAATGATAAAGTCTTCTGATTCAGAGTTCTAACATTAATATGAACCACTCAAGCCCCGCCTTAATTAAATTTTTTTATTTCATGTTTTCTTAATTCAACGAATATCTTTTTGGTGGTTATTTATGTTTAATTTTATTACCGAATCCAACCGAAAATGGTGGATACTGGCGGCCATGTCTATTTGTGTTGCAATGTCGTTTATTGACCAAACGGCTATTGCAATTATTCTGCCGAGTTTGCAGCGGACTTTTCATACTTCTGCCATGGCATTACAGTGGGTCGTTGATATTTATCTATTAATGATTGCCGTGTTAGTGGTGATTGCCGGACGCCTAGGCGATTTATTTCAGCATAAACGCTTATTTATGCTAGGAACAACGCTGTTTTCTATCGCCTCTATTTTATGCGCATTAGCGCCGAGCATTGCCTGGCTGATAGCAGCCCGCGTTTTGCAGGGGACAGGCGCGGCGCTATTAATACCTAACGCAACCGTCATTACATTAAATGCTTTTGAATTAAAAGAGCGCGGCAAAGCGATGGGCATGTGTGTGGGCTTTGCATCAGTGTTTTTAGTGACAGGCCCTTTTCTGGGCGGTTTATTCACGCAATTAATGAGTTGGCGTTTAGTGTTCTGGATCAACGTTCCCTTATCTATTGTTGCGCTATTCATAATTTATTCAGCGGCGCAAACCATAGCTGTCGCTAATAGAGAGAAAAAAATAGATTGGAGAGGGCTTTTTACATTAATGATTGCTTCGTCAGCTTTAGTCGTGGCTTTGATGGAAGGCAATAACTTAGGCTGGCTGTCCCATGTTACGCTTGGCTTATTAATGGTTTCAATGATCTTTGCTGGATTATTTTATTACTGCGAAAAAAAACCCAG
>CAIUAS010000087.1 GCA_903897205.1 uncultured Gammaproteobacteria bacterium | reverse complement strand
TAAAAAATTTAATTTTAAATAAATTAACTGGCGTTAGCCTCTATGATAAGGGTGCCCTTTCATAAGACTCCAGGCTCGATATAATTGTTCTGCGACGATGATTCTGACGAGCGGATGGGGGAAAGTTAGTGCTGAAAGCGACCATTTTAATGTGGCTTTTGCGAGACAATTGCCTGCTAATCCTTCAGGGCCGCCGACTAATAAACTAATATCTTTTCCCAGCAATTGCCACTTTTGCAATTGTTGAGATAATTGTGGCGTATTCCAAGTTTGGCCTTGTACATCAAGTGCAATAATATAATTATTAGCTGGTATAGCCGCCAACATTCGTGCACCTTCGTCTTGCAAGATGCGCGGAATGTCGGCATTTTTTCCACGTTTTCCTGCTTCAATTTCGATTAATTGCAAACGACAATCATCGGTTAAGCGTTTTGCATACTCTTGATAACCCGCTTGTACCCAAGCAGGCATACGTGTTCCTACTGAAACCAGCTGAATCCGCATAATAATTTATTCGCCCCATAATTTCTCTAAATTATAAAAGGCGCGTGTGCTAGGCAACATAACGTGAACAACTACATCAATTAAATCCACTAAAATCCACTCTGCTTCACGTTCACCTTCAACACCTAATGGTCTCACGCCTATTTCTTTAGCTTTACTCACGACATAATCCGCTAAAGATTTAGCATGTCGACTAGAAGTGGCGCTACAGATAATCATATAATCCGTTACTGAAGTTAATTTTTTAACATCTAATACTTTAATATCTGTTGCTTTGTGATCTTCTAATACTTCAACCACATAAGATTTTAATGACTTTTTTGACATTTGTTTTTTCTCTAAAAATTATTTTTACAACACTGTTTTTTACTTGCAAAAAATTTATTTGCAAGCTAATTACACCTAATCTGAACAATTATTCATGCTGACTATATAAATTTTGCTGCTGAATATATTGCAAAACTGGGTCCGGTAACAAATACCGTGGACTTAAACCCTGCTTTATTTGCTCGCGAATATAAGTCGCTGATATCGCCAAAGGAGCTATTTCAGCAAAAAATATAAATCCTGCTGTTTTGGTTCGTAATAACTCCACCTCATTTACCTGATGCTTTTTAATTAATTCTGCGATCACGCCTTCCGCAGGTAAACTATAAGAAAGCCGTGGAATTACGATTAAATGCGCATAATCCAACAATGCTTGCCAACGATGCCAATCTGTTAAATTTAATAAGACATCATAACCTAATACTAAACAGAGCGGTGCATTTGGAAATTCCAATCTCAGCGAAATAAGTGTCTCAATAGTATATGAAGGTGTAGTTCGTGTCAGCTCGCGCTCATCAATCACTAAGCCTGGCTGATTATTAATCGCCAAACGTAGCATGTGCAAGCGTTGCTCGGGGCTTGCATAAGCCTTTTTTTGTAGCACAGGGGTTTGACAGGGAATTAAATGCACCGCTTGCCAAGCAAAACTTTGATAAAGCTCTAGCGCTATTCGTAAGTGACCATGATGAATCGGATCAAAAGTTCCGCCTAAAATACCTATCGGTTTGTTATTTTCTTGCATCATAACTGCCCTAATGCTTCCGCTAATTGCCGCACCGAAATAATATCCATATTGTCGATGCCCCCTTTGGGCGCATTAGCTTTAGGCACAATCGCCCGTTTAAAACCATGTTTTGCTGCCTCACGTAAACGTTCCTGACCACTGGGGACGGGGCGAATTTCACCCGACAAACCCACTTCGCCAAAAACAATTAAATCATTTGGCAAGGGCCGGTTCCGCAGGCTTGATAAAATAGCGAGTAAAACGGCTAAATCCGCCCCCGTTTCAGCTACCCGCACACCACCAACCACATTAACAAATACATCCTGATCGTAGGTAGCAATGCCACCGTGCCGATGCAAAACCGCCAATAGCATCGCTAAGCGATTACTATCTAAACCCACCGTAACACGGCGGGGATTAGCTAAATGCGTGGTATCTACTAATGCCTGCACTTCCACCAACATAGGGCGACTTCCTTCCCACGTTACCATAACAACGCTGCCTGATGCAGGTTCAGAAGAACGTGACAGAAAGATGGCGGAAGGATTATTCACTTCTTTTAATCCCTTCTCTGTCATGGCAAACACGCCTAATTCATTAACTGCTCCAAATCGATTTTTGATAGCTCGAATTAAACGAATACGATTATCGGCCTCCCCTTCAAAATACAAAACCGTGTCAACCATATGCTCAAGCACACGCGGGCCTGCTAACATGCCTTCTTTCGTTACATGTCCCACTAGAAATACGGTGGTGCCCGTGTTCTTGGCAAAGCGAACTAATTGGGCAGCGCATTCGCGCACCTGCCCTACACCACCTGGCGCCGATTGTAATAAATCTGTATTCATGGTTTGAATAGAATCAATCACCATTACTTGTGGTTTAATTTGTGCGGCAACCGCTAATATGCGTTCGACATTGGTTTCAGGTAATAATTGCAACTGTTGCTGCGGCAAACCCAAACGATGCGCACGCAAGGCCACTTGCTGCATGGATTCTTCGCCAGTGACATATAAAGCTTTGTGGCTCAAGCTGAGTTGGCACATGGCTTGTAATAACAACGTTGATTTGCCAATGCCAGGATCACCGCCAATGAGAACCACAGAACCTAAAACAATCCCACCACCCAAAACGCGATCTAACTCGGCTGTATTGGAAGAAAATCGATGGATATTTTCTAGTTGAACTTCATGAAGCGGCGTTACTTGCGTGTTAGCAATGCCAGCATAGCCACTTAATTGCGCGGAACGCGGGGAAGCAGCCCTCATGCCTAGGTCGTGTCCCTAAAGTTTCAGCCAGATTATAATTCCTATTAAAATTAGCGAGCCCATAAACATAATGGCTGTTTTATCATAGCGTGTTGCTATTCGTCTAAAATGTTTAATACG
>CAIUAS010000086.1 GCA_903897205.1 uncultured Gammaproteobacteria bacterium | reverse complement strand
TTTAACATTTCTTATTAACACATGAGGCACAACAAGTGATTTTGAATAAGGATCGATTTCATACGCATCATAACTAATTATAAATTTATTATTTTTATGTTTTTCTAATAATTCATCGGTACCCGAAAAATTTAGCTTACCACCACCTGTGGAACTCGCTATTTGCATCAATAATTTAGTGGCCCCATCACCATCGCGCGCAGCTCTCGCTGCAAAGACAGCAAATAATGCTTTAGTATAAGAATTCAAATGCTCCGCGCCACTCCAATAGCGCCCTACCTGCAAAGAAAAGACTCGATAGGCATCCTCTCTTAACAAACTGGCCATTATTTTTGAAATCTGTAATACATTAGGATCACTCGACACAACGCGTTCTTCTTGCAATAACTTATGCTTCTTTGCAAACTGCATTGGCGTCAACGCCATTGCCCATGGCCCTTCATCAATATCGGCGCTAACTAAATCTAAGCTTGCAACAGGCACAATTTGCGGCCAACTCTCTTTTTCTGCATCAACTAAAGACTGAATCGTATAACTTCTCTTAAAACGCAAGGTAGGATTACCAAAATAAATAGCCACTGCTAATACAGCTAATATAGCTGCTACTGGAAAACGTAAATAATAGCCTACAGCTCCACTAATACTAGCCAAATCTTTAAAACTCACATCAGCAGGCGGGCTATTATTAATGACATCAATAACGGGATTAATATTCGTGGTAAATAAGCTAATTAAATAGCTTTCATAGAGTCGAATTTTTAATATAACAAGAGCGATTTGAGCATGTGCAAAATACCAAACGCCCCCTATTAAAGCAAAAAGACCAACAATAATCCAAAAGGGTGCTAATGAATTATCGCCGCCTTGCTGTTGTGATGGTTGCTGTGCTGCCATAATGCTTCCTAACTCTATACGTTTAGAGTATATATGCCATAAGATAAATATAGTACATAATGGTGTTTAATTAATGAAATGGGCTTTAGGCTTGTTTAATAAGTATTCCACGGCTATAGATATATCTTCCACTGAGATGCACAAAATAAAGAATATACTCCAGCTGAACTGCATCTTCACGCAGCACCAACAGTTCACGCCCAAATCGATCCAACGGTGGTTTATCGCCATAAGGTTTTAGAATATGCGCAGTTCTCACCTTTACTGCGACATAGCCATCATTAATTTTATAATCTTTTGCTCTGATTGCAGCTTGGATATCATCTTCGTTTTTATAGACTGGTCGGCTAATCGAATTTCCTGCAAGCGTACCAATAACACTTGCCCATTTTTGCATATTAGCACCTTCCGATTGGTAAAGGGAAACATAGACTTCAGCGAAATCTTGGTTAGCGTCCATTCCGCCTACCTGCATTTCTTCTGCTCTCAAAAGCTCATCAAGCCCTAATTCTCTTTGAAATCTATCACGCGCATCGCGCAGTTTTTTCCCTATACCACGAAAAAATAAATTATGCTCCCACGGCCCTTTTTCGATAGCTTCATTGAGCGCCTTTAGTATTTCTACATTTGCTTTTGTTTCGTCGTCCGCTGATACCATGTTATTGCTTACCACATTTTCAATGCTAAATGATTGCTTATTAGTCAATAGTTGAGAATTATTTGAATAGGGGTATGGATTATAAGATTTAGATTTAACCCTAACTCTAGCATTTTAATAATACCAGATTAAGGCTAAATCTTATTTATGTGATTATATACTATTTTTTGGAGTAAAAAATGCGGTGTCTGAAAGTTGTGGCTGTACAGAATGTACGGTTTTAATATCTAAGGCTTTTGCAACTTTATCTTTAATAGGCAATATAACACTCATCACTTCTATGCAAGCTTTCTCATGTGTCTTACCGTCATCACCTCTAGCTGAAATTCCACTGACTGTCGATGGTAAATTATTAACACTTGCCTCAGCCTTTAGTTTATTTAATCTAACATTATATTCATTAATTATTTTTTCTATACCTGCAAGCTCACGCCACACCTGTTCAACTTCTACTAGTACGCGCTCTTCAGAATGTTTTACAGCCATCACCTTACCCTACCTTTTTTATCACTTTCTTTTAAGTGTTATATTCTTCCCACCAGACCGACTCCCTTCAGCAAACCTCAGATGCGCTTGCATCTATATTAATCCTAATCCTAAAAAATCTTACGCCTATCTACCATTATATACGAGAAACCTTAAGGATTCCTTAAGGCCACTTCGAAAAATTCAAAATTTTCTACAAGGTAACTTATTGATTTTCGGAAGACAAAACTTAAAAAACATACTTTTTCAAGCTGCCCTAGCGCAAACCTCATAAATCTACAATTTCCTACAATGGCGACTTCCCTTAAGTATGTTTGCTAAGCGTCCATTTTGCAATATGAACCTAAAAATATTTGGTCATCCCACATACTTCATACAACTATAAGCGAATTCGCCAATCCTGCAACGAAAAACCGATTAATGGTTGCTCAAACTCCTTAGTTAACGCTATCAGCTTGAACAACTCCCCCATTTCATGCGAAGCAGTTAGTTTCTGAATCTGTTGACTTGTTTGCAACTGTTCAACTAAGGGTTTATTTGATGCTGCTAATGTCAATAAGCCACAAGCTAATAAAAACGCCGCTTGCGATGTGTAACCACTTACCTGCAATCCTGCCTCATACCCTGCTTCAGCAACTGCGGTAAAGTCCACATGAGCTGTAATATCCTGCAACCCTGGTAACCAAAAAGGATCTGAGTGCGCATAGTGCCGATAATGACACATTAAAGTCCCCATGCTTCGATCAGGATGATAATACTCTGCCCTAGCAAAACCATAATCAATCAATAAAATTAATCCCTTAGCTAAGATCTTATTAAGACTGCTTAACCAAGAATACAGCCACAAATTTAGCTCAGATTGATAATAAGATACCTCGCTCAATATATCTGTACGTAATTGTGAAACTGACCGCGAAAATACCAGATCGCTCAGTACCATTTTCTCTAATACCAGCTTCTCATCTCTCCAAGCGACGCCTAACTCCCACATATCATCATTTTCCAACGCAAAAAGATGTACCGGCATTGCATCTAACACTTCATTTGCTAAAATAACCCCTTGCAACGGTTTGACAGGCCATGCTGACAACCAATGGATACGGTTATATAAATGTGGAATTAATTGCTGTAAATTTTGTTGCTGTCTTTGCTGTAGTTCAGCACTCACCTCTAAAATAAAGTATTGCTGCGGCAAACAGGCTAAACGCTCTAATTCTAATAATAAATCTGCTGCCATCACTCCAGAGCCAGCGCCTACTTCTAAAATATCCCCTCCTTCTAATAACTCTAACACCTGTTGGCACTGCCTAGCCAAACAGCGTGAAAAAAGTGGTGAGATTTCAGGGGCCGTAACAAAATCGCCTTGCTTACCAAACTTTTGAGAACCCGCGCTATAATAACCCAAACCAGGCGCATACAACGCCAGCTCCATATAACGCGCAAAACTAATCACATTATTTTGTTGCAAAATTTCTTGCTTAATTAAGCCCAACAACTTATTACTATGATTAAGCGCCTCTTTTGCTGGAGCAGGTAACTGAGATAAATTTTCTAGCATATTTTTACAATCACTGATTATTACTGAATAATATAACGTATATTAACCACGGAACAAATCTATGCAAAACCAAAAAGTTGCTTTAATTACAGGTGGCGCACGTCGTGTAGGCGCAGTCATGGCTCAACGCTTACACGCGCAAAACATGCGCATCATCATTCATTATCGCTCATCTGCAAAAGATGCAGAAGCCCTTTGCAATACGCTCAATGCGGAACGTGCAAACTCTGCTGCCATTCTCTCGGCAGATTTAAACAATATTGAAGCGCTCCCGGCTTTAATTTACTCAGCAAATAATATTTGGGGACAATTGGATGTATTAATCAATAACGCTTCCACCTTTTACCCCACTCCGCTCGGCACTGTCACCGAACCACAATGGAATGATTTATTTGCCAGCAATTTAAAAGCGCCTTTTTTTCTAGCTCAAGCAGCCGCACCCTTATTAATTAAACAACAAGGCTGTATTATTAATATGGTAGATATTCGCGCCAAACAACCACTTAAAGATTTCTCAGCTTACTGCATTGCCAAAGCCGGTTTATTAATGCTTACCAAAGTTCTGGCTAAAGAATTAGCACCACGGGTTAGAGTCAATGCCATTGCTCCCGGCGTTGTATTATGGCCAGACGATGAAAGTGAATACGATGAAGCAACCCGCACTAAAATTCTTGCCCGCACCCCCTTAAAACGTGCTGGTACGCCTGAAGACATTGCAAAAACAGCAATATTTTTAATTAATCAAGCTGACTACACGACAGGACAAGTTATAAATGTAGATGGCGGACGTTCACTAGGCTATTAATTTAATTAGCAAAATGGCCTAAACATATTGGTCGCGTTTCATTTTTAGGCTTTAAACTTATTTACGCAGAAGCAGTACGCTCAATAACAATACCCACCTCTTTTACATTAGGTACTGCAGCCAACTTATTAACACGTAATTTAACCGATTTTATTTTGTATTCTCGCAGCAATAAATTGGCGACTTCTTCAACTAATGTCTCCAATAATACAAAATGCTTATGAGTCACCCATTGAGTGATTTTTTTGGTTACCTCTGCGTAATCAATCGTATCGGCAATAGATTCACTATAAGCTGCTTTGCAAATATCAAAGCCTAATTCAATATCGAATATTATTGGCTGCTTAATACGTTGCTCCCAAGCATACACCCCAATAAAAACTTCTATTTTAAATTCACGCAAATAAATAATGTCAAAGACTGGCATAACGTAAGATAATTTAAAGTGAGGGAAATAGAGATAATAAAAAAGTGTTATGCTGACCCTTTGAAAATTCTTGAACCCGCGTGTACGATAGGGTGGTGATCTAGGCGATACTTCAGGCTTCCCATTCCAGATGGGCTTGCACACCGTATCAGCAAAGCGATCTCCAAATCTAGTCTTAATCAGCTCAAGTCAGAAATCAGCACGAACACTTAATTTCAAGTCTAGTACCGTTTAAAAAAAAAGCAAGGGCTTAATTTTTGTTACTTATAACAGGTTGCAAGCACCCTTAAATAGTACTATATTAGTACTAAATAACTGGGTAAAATTATGCTACGTATTAGTAAACTAACCGATTACGGCACCCTAGTGATGGCTTACTTAGCTAGCAGTGTGTTAGCAAATCATGCTGCTAAAGATATAGCTCACCAAACCCATCTTGCTTTGCCGACCGTTAGTAAGTTGTTAAAACTATTAGCTAAAGGCGGACTGCTACAAGCGCACAGAGGAGTGAAAGGTGGCTATAGTTTAGCGCGTCCAGCTAGCGATATTACTTTAGCGCAAATTATCGGTGTTTTAGAGGGTGACATAGGTTTAACCGAATGCAGCCATCATACTAGCAGTTGCTCCATGCAAACACACTGCGGTGTGCGTGGTAATTGGCGAACGATTAGCGAAATTATTCGTGAAGCGCTTAACGGGATCACCTTAATCGAAATGACCAAACCTTTATTAAATAGCAAATTGCAAACCGGTTTAAATAATTTATTAAATTCAACTGTCATGGTAAATCCAGTTGATAGCATTTCTTAACCTGACCATAATAATTGAGATTATGTAATATGTCACAAGCTGCATTAGACACATTAATTAGCCAAGAATATAAGTACGGTTTTGTGACTGACATCGAAGCCGACACACTTCCTTGCGGCTTAAATGAAGATGTCATTCGCCTTATTTCAGCCAAAAAAAACGAACCTGAATTCATGTTAAACTGGCGTTTGCAAGCCTTTCGCCATTGGTTAACCATGAAAGAACCGCATTGGTCATCAACGCATTACTCTCCCATAGACTACCAAGCAATTAGTTATTATTCCGCACCCAAATTAAAAAATCGCCCAAAAAGCTTGGCAGAAGTCGATCCAAAACTGCTACAAACTTATGAAAAGCTGGGCATTCCATTGCACGAGCGCGAAATATTAGCGGGCGTTGCTGTTGATGCAGTATTTGATAGCGTCTCTGTTGCGACCTCATTTAAGGGTAAATTAGCAGAATTAGGCATTATTTTTTGCTCTTTCTCCGAAGCAGTGAAAGAACATCCTGAATTAATCGAAAAATATCTAGGTACGGTTGTACCCCACACCGATAATTTTTTTGCAAGCCTAAATTCCGCTGTTTTTACCGATGGTTCATTTGTTTATATTCCAAAGGGCGTCCGTTGCCCGATGGAACTATCTACTTATTTTCGAATTAATGCGGCAAACACCGGACAATTTGAACGCACCTTAATTATTGCAGATGAAGGCAGCTATGTAAGTTACCTCGAAGGCTGCACCGCACCCATGCGCGATGAAAATCAATTGCATGCCGCCGTTGTTGAATTAATTGCATTAGATAATGCTGAAATTAAATATTCTACTGTACAAAATTGGTATCCAGGCGATGAAGAAGGTCGCGGTGGTATATTTAATTTTGTTACCAAACGTGGTTTGTGCCGAGGGATCAAATCAAAAATTTCCTGGACCCAAGTTGAAACCGGCTCAGCTATTACCTGGAAATACCCCAGTGTTATTTTAGAAGGTGATTATTCCGTTGGCGAATTTTATTCCGTTGCACTAACTAACCATCGCCAACAAGCTGATACCGGCACTAAAATGGTGCATATTGGTAAAAATACCCGCAGCACTATTATTTCCAAAGGTATCGCAGCAGGCCACGGACAAAACGCTTATCGGGGTTTAGTTAAAATTCTAAAAAATGCAACCAATGCGCGTAATTATACCCAATGTGATTCATTATTAATGGGCGAGCACTGTGGTGCCCATACCTTTCCCTACATCGAAGTAAAAAATAAAACGGCACAAGTTGAGCATGAAGCGTCAACTTCTAAAATCAGCGCCGATCAGTTATTTTATTGTCAGCAACGCGGCATTTCGACAGAAGACGCTGTTTCTATGATTGTAAATGGTTTTTGCAAAGCGGTGTTTCGTGAATTACCCATGGAATTTGCGGTGGAAGCGCAGAAATTATTGGGGGTTAGCTTGGAAGGAAGTATCGGTTAAATTAAATTTTCACATTAATTTTTAAAAAATAAAGAGCAAGAAAAATGTTAGAAATAAAAAACCTTCACGCATCAATTGACGGCAAAGAAATTTTGCGCGGTATTAATTTAACGGTAAAACCAGGTGAAATTCACGCCATCATGGGGCCTAATGGTTCAGGTAAAAGCACACTAGCAAGCGTATTAACTGGCCGTGAAGGTTATGAAATCACTCAAGGCAGCATTAGCTTTGAAAATCATAATCTCTTAGAATTAGCACCGGCAGAACGCGCCCAAGCCGGTATATTCTTAGCGTTTCAATACCCCGTTGAAATACCTGGCGTAAGTAACATTTATTTATTAAAAGCCGCTTTAAATGCAGTACGCAAAGCACATGGCTTAACAGAATTAGACGCCATGGATTTTTTAAGCTTAGTAAAAGAAAAATTAAACTTAGTCGAAATGGATCAAGATTTTCTCTATCGAGCTGTCAACGAAGGTTTTTCTGGCGGCGAGAAAAAGCGCAATGAAATTTTACAAATGGCTATTTTAGAACCCAAACTAGCTATTTTAGATGAAACCGATTCTGGCTTAGATATTGACGCTTTAAAAATTGTTTCTCATGGTGTTAATGCTTTACGCAGCCCCGATCGCTCCATGATAGTGATCACCCACTACCAACGCTTATTAGACTATATCATACCTGATTACGTACACGTCTTATCCCAAGGACGCATCATTAAATCCGGTGGACGCGAATTAGCCAAAGAACTAGAAGCACAAGGTTACGGCTGGATTACCGAAAAAAACACTGACACAGAAAATAAAACCCAATAAATATTATTATAGTCTCACACTTAAGTAACTCTAATGAATACAGCACTCGAACAATCCGTTAAGCATTATCTAGCTGAATATCAGCAAATTGCCAATCAATTAGCAAACACCCCATTGACTTGGCTGCATCAATTAAAACAAATTGCATTAACAGAATTTACTGCGACAGGATTTCCTACGCCACGACATGAAGATTGGAAATACACCAATATTTCGCCCATTACCAAGCAAAATTTTCAAATTCCGCAACAACCTCTTAATAGAAGCTTGGCGAACATTTCCATTCAGCACTTTATACCGACAGCACTTCAGCAAAATAGTTTAGTCTTTATTAATGGTTATTTTTCGCCTGCGTTATCTTCTATTAACGAAAAACTCACCGGCATAACCATCACTAACCTTGCTCAAGCGCTTGCAGAAGATAACCTAGCTTTAAAAATTTACTTAAATAAATTAGCCTCACAAAATCCACACGCCTTCAAGCAATTAAATACTCTATTTATGCAAGACGGCGCTTTTATTCAATTAAAGCCTAATACTCAATTAGCGCAACCACTCTATTTATTATTTATCACCACTGAAGAACCAACGCCTAACATGAGCACAATACGCAATCTCATTATTGCAGAAGAAAATAGCCAAGCAACTATTATTGAAAATTATGTAAGCCTTACTCCAAACAAACATTTCACTAACACGCTAAGCGAATTATTTTTACATAATAATGCCAATATAACCCATTATAAATTACT
>CAIUAS010000085.1 GCA_903897205.1 uncultured Gammaproteobacteria bacterium | reverse complement strand
TTACATAAGCTTGCTGCACACTTTGCAAATGTACACCCATGACATGCAAACTAATTAAATCATCATCCACTAATAAAACTTTTTTATTATTCATCTACACCAAATCCATTGAGGTTTTGCCCTTTATAAACTCTAAGAAGGAGTACCGCAGCGACAGGGCCCCGAGCCACCGATGTTAGCTAGCGCAATAAAAACGCAAAACCTCAACAGGTTAGTATATCAATAAAAAAAGTCCGACGATGCCAAGTAAGAACACAACCACTGGATGCCACTGTGCAGCTTCAAGCCATATTGACTGAGGCATATTAGTAAATAAAGCAACTAAAATTAAGGTTATTCCAAGCAACCAACGACCGCGCTTAAACTTACTCTTGCAAGTTAATTTTGTTTGGTTTATTAATTCACTCTGTTTTCGTAGGCGTTTTTGCTCGTTTAGATCAACCAAGGTTTGATATAATAAATCAGGTATGTCAGGTAATTTTTCCGACCAATAAGGGATATTACGGCGAATTTTACGCAAAAATGCGCGCGGCCCTATTTGCTTTTTTAACCAACGTTCTAAAAATGGTTTCGCGGTCGCCCACAAATCCAAATCTGGATAAAGCTGGCGTCCTAAGCCTTCCACATTAAATAAAGTTTTTTGCAATAAAACTAATTGCGGTTGCACATGCATATTAAAACGGCCCGCTGTCTGGAATAATTGCAATAATAATTGCCCAAAAGAAATATCTTTTAACGGCCTTTCAAAAATAGGCTCACAAACCGTACGAATAGCCGCTTCAAATTGATCGACGGGGGTGTTAGCAGGTACCCAGCCAGACTCTACATGCAATTCCGCAACGCGTTGATAATCTCTATTAAAAAACGCCAAGAGATTTTCCGCCAAATAACGTTGATCAAATGGATTTAACGTTCCCATAATGCCAAAATCGACGCCCAAGTATTGCGGATTATCAGGATTATTAGGTGAAACAAATATATTTCCCGGGTGCATATCGGCATGAAAAAAACAATCGCGAAAAACCTGCGTGAAAAATATTTCCACTCCACGCTCTGCCAATACTTTTAAATTAATATTATGTTGTTTTAGTGCGGCGATGTCAGAAATAGGAATTCCATAAATACGTTCTTGTACTAAAATATTTTTGCGCGTGTAATTCCAATGCACTTCAGGAATATATAACAAAGGCGAATTAAGAAAATTACGGCGTAATTGTGATGCACTGGCGGCTTCACGTAATAAATCTAACTCATCCAATAAATGGCGTTCAAATTCAGCAACCACCCCCGAAGGACGCAAGCGCGGCCCTTCCGACCAATACCGCTCCGCCAACCCCGCCAACGTATATAGCAACGCCACATCACGTTGTATACTTTTTTGCACATGAGGCCGGAGCACTTTAATAATAATCTCTTTGCCATCGTGAAGTTTTGCAGTATGTACTTGCGCAATAGAAGCAGATGCCAAAGGCGTTATATCAAAATCATGAAAAGCATCTTCTATTGAAAAACCATAAGCCTTCTCTATCATTTGCTTAGCTATTTCACCGGGAAATGGCGGTACTTTATCTTGTAATTTTGCTAATTCATTAGCAATATCTTCTGGCAATAAATCGCGCCGCGTCGATAATGCCTGGCCAAACTTTACAAAAACAGGGCCTAATGCTTCCAAGGCAAGTCGCAAACGCTCGCCGCGCAAACACTGTCTATTAGCCCGCCAATTCCAAGGATTAATATAAATTAAAAACCGTAGCGGTCGAAATAAATGTAATGATAAAATTAATTCATCTAATCCATAGCGAGCCAAAATAAAATTAATTTGTATTA
>CAIUAS010000084.1 GCA_903897205.1 uncultured Gammaproteobacteria bacterium | reverse complement strand
GATGTTCAAGTAATTTTGTAGGTGCGGAAGCTAAGGACTGTACCACTTTGGCGGCCGCCCAACGGATTAACCACGGCCAAAAAGTCATACAGTCGTGCTAAATCCGCCAATGCGCGGCTTGTCCAACGTAGTTGCATTAAGATAATGGAACCGACAACGGATCGTCCGTGCCAAGGCTGTCTGCCCAAGCTTTGACTTTTTCGTGATCGACCATACGGCCAGCATCCACATCAGCTAGAGCCTCAAGGGTCATTTTCCGGCGGGTTTCCTCTTGATCGATCCATTCTGTTAAGGCTTGTTTGACGATCCATGTGCGTGATCGATCCAAACTCGCGGCCAATTGCTCAACTTTTTCCACTAACTGACTCGGCATGTGTGCTGTTAACACTTTAGTATTGGGTTGCATAACTTTAATTCCTCAATAATCATTTTTAATTATAGTGATAAAAAATGATTAAATCTATTAGTTGAAAGTTGGTTCTCCCGAAATTGAATTTTGGATAATTTTGTAAGTAAA
This sequence comes from uncultured Gammaproteobacteria bacterium, assembly GCA_903897205.1. Taxonomy (GTDB): domain Bacteria; phylum Pseudomonadota; class Gammaproteobacteria; order CAIUAS01; family CAIUAS01; genus CAIUAS01. The sequence goes on along the minus strand of CAIUAS010000084.1, from coordinate 4,219 downwards.
TATTTCGTCCCGCCTTAGAGCGGAAGCCTGTTCTAACATGTCGAAATTGCTCGGAAATAATGGATTTTTTTAAGGCTTGCTATTCGCCCATTTTATGTGCCAAAACAAACCCAACCGCCAATAAAGCGATTGATGTCGTGTTTTCCAGTGTTTGCAAGCGTTGTGCCCGCTATAGAAGTATTTTAATCCCGGCAACTGTTAAGCCGATGGTTACTAGTTCATCCCAAACATCGCCTGGTTTTAATCCTTTGATGATTTGATCAATGTCACTCGCATGTTGTAATAATAGATACCAACCATTTAATTGATGCCGTTGTAATGCATGGCGCATGAGTGGCTTGCGTTTGTCCCACACACGTTGTTCAAATAAAACTTTTTCAATATTTGCGCCTTGCAGCAGTTGTTCGGCAATTAAAGTTAAGGTGCGAATTTCTTTGGTGATTGCCCATAAAATTAAGATAGGTTCAACCCCTTCATCTTTTAAGCAAAATAAAATACGCGTGATGCGCTTGCCATTACCTTGTAAAATAGCATCGCTTAAACTAAATACGTCAAAGCGAGCGCTGTCGTTGACCGCTTCTGTAATGGCCTCAAGGCTTAAATTGGCTTGCGGGTAAAGTAAACTTAGTTTTTCAATTTCTTGTGCAATAGCTAATAAATTGCCTTCAGCGCGTTCAGCGAGTAACTGCAAACCTTCCGCAGATGTTGTTAATTGGGCGGCAGCTAATCGTTGCTTTAACCAATATAATAACGTTTCGCCTTCTGGTGGCCATATTTGAATAACGGCGCCAATTTTTAATAGCGTTTGATACCACGCTGCTTTTTGTTGTGGCGCGGTTAGTTTATCCGTGACAATTAATAAGATTTTATCTGCCAAACTATCCTTTGAAATGGCAGTAAAATAAGTTTGCAATGTTTTGCCAGCAGTTTCATTTAATTGATTGCTTGTGCAGCGTAGTTCAAGCATTTCTTTGCTACTAAATAAAGACAATGAATTGGCGGCTGTTAATAAGGACGGCCATGAAAAGCCAGTCTCAACTTGCCATAATTGTTTTTCAGTATAACCCTGTTTAAGGGCAGCTGCATGAATTGCGCGTCGACTTTCCTCAATTAAAAAAGGTTCATTACCACTGATTAAATAAACCGGTGCTAATGGTTTTTGTAAGTGTGATTGCAGCTGCTCATAACGTAATTGCATAATTATGAGATTGTGTTAAGTTTTGCTGAAAGCTCACGCAGGGTTTCTGGCGAACGTAAGCGATTCATGATTTGATAAATAGCATCACGTTGCATTTGAATAATTAAATTATTTTGCACATTAGTGTCGCCTAATACTTGATTGGAGGTGACAGAATAACTCCGAGTCACTGTGACGATTTGAGGAGCTTGAATTACCGCACCTTGGCGATTAAGGATTTGATAGGTAACACTGTAAGCTAAGCTATAAGTATTGGTTTGTCCGCTAGCACTGGTGCCAGTTAATTGCGAAGAAGAGCCTTCAGTTAAAATTTGCAATGTTAAAGGTGCTGCAACGGAGTGTTCTACGAGGGTTACTTTAGCAGAGGATAACATGGTTTTTATTTGCTTGGTAAAATCATCATAAGGCGCATTGGTTTGCAAATATAAGATTTTTAATTGCGCTGGCAGCGGTTCATAACCACGCAGATGAAAGCCGCAGCCGGTTAAGGTAAACGCTAATATAAGCAATAACAGGAGGCGAAAATTTAGCATAAACAATCCATTAAATGACAATATTAATTAATTTTTTACCAACAACAATTATTTTTTTTACCGATTTCCCTTCTAAATGGCGCTGAATAGACTCGTTGTTTAATGCGGTTGTTTTAATCGATTCTTCATCCGCATCGGCGCTTATCGTGATTTGTCCACGCAACTTGCCATTCACTTGGACCACTAATTCTATTAAATCATTTTTTAACGCATCAGCAATGGGTTTGGGAAATTTAATGTTAATAATTAAACCATCAAAATTCCACATTTGCCAAAGCACATGAGTTAAATGCGGTGTAATAGGAGCCAATAAGCGTAATAAAATATTAAAACCTTCACAAATGATTTGATGAATTTCAGCTGCGTCATTAGCATGCAGATCAGCCGATTGTAAACTAGCTAAATCTTGCAAGAGGTTTAACATTTTCATGCTGCCGGAAACAACGGTATTAAATTGTTGTCTTTCATAATCATAACGAGCTTGTTGAAGAATTTCGTGAATTTGTCTACGCATAGTGGCGTAAGCAGGTTTTAAGGTTGTGCCGTCAAATACTTTAGTATTTTTAGTTAATGAAATTGGTTGGTTTTGACAACCAAAATTCCATAAGCGTTTTAAAAAGCGAAATGCACCTTCAACACCACTATCCGACCATTCTAATGATTGCTCGGGCGGTGCAGCAAACATCACAAATAAACGCACTGTATCAGCGCCATACTTTTCAATTAATTGGTTAGGGTCTACTGTATTGCCTTTTGATTTAGACATTTTCACGCCGTCTTTTAACACCATACCTTGCGTCAATAGGCGTAAGAACGGTTCATCAGAATTCACTAAACCGGCATCCCGTAATAATTTATGGAAAAAACGTGCATACAATAAATGCATCACCGCGTGTTCTATGCCGCCAATATATTGATCAACAGGCAACCAATATTTTGCTCGATCATCTAGCATGGCTTTATCTTGGCCTTTGCAGGCATAACGTGCGTAATACCAAGAGGATTCCATAAAGGTGTCAAATGTATCGGTTTCGCGTTGTGCTTTGCCGCCACATTTTGGACAACTGGTTTCGTAAAATTCAGGCATATTTTTCAAGGGAGAAGAGGCACCTGTAAATACCACTTCTTCTGGCAACACAACGGGAAGCTGTTGTTCAGGCACTGCGACTGAACCGCAATGACCGCAATTAATAATGGGTACGGGTGTGCCCCAATAACGTTGACGTGAAATACTCCAATCACGTAAACGGAAATTAATTTTTTTACTGCCTTTCTGATTTTTGATTAAATAATGGGTGATGGCTTGGCTAGCTTCTTGCGAAGATAAAGCATTAAATTCACCGGAATTAATTAATGTGCCCTGCATAGTGAATGCCGCTTGGGTAAAATCATGCTCGGTTTGATCGAGGGATTTAATGACTTGGCGTAGTGGTAAATCATATTTTTGGGCGAATTCAAAATCGCGTTCATCATGTGCCGGAACGGACATAACAGCGCCGGTGCCATAATCCATCACCACAAAATTAGCGACCCAAACAGGCAATAAATCTCCCGTGATCGGATGCTTGGCTTTTAAGCCGGTATCGCGCCCGCGTTTAACTAATGTCGCGATAACCGCTTCTGCCGTGGGAATCGCTCGGCATTCTTCAATAAAGCTGGCTAAAGGAGAATTATTTGTGGCTGCTTTTAGGGCTAAAGGATGCTGCGGTGCAATAGCCAAATAAGTAACGCCTAACAAAGTATCGGGGCGTGTGGTAAACACTTCTAAGGTTTGTTGCTCATCAACTACTTCAAATAAAACAGTCGCGCCTTCAGAACGCCCAATCCAGTTTCGCTGCATGGTGCATACTTCTTCAGGCCAACCCGTTAGCTTTTCTAAATCATTGAGTAATTCTTCTGCATACGCTGTGATTTTTAAAAACCATTGCGGAATTTCACGACGCTCAACTAAAGCGCCCGAACGCCAGCCACAGCCGTTAATCACTTGTTCATTCGCAAGAATGGTTTGATCAACCGGATCCCAGTTAACCATAGCGCTTTTTTTGTAAACAAGACCTTTTTCAAAGAGTTTAGTGAAAAACCATTGTTCCCAGCGATAATATTCCGGTTTGCAAGTGGTGATCTCACGGCGCCAATCGAAGGAAAACCCTAAGCGCTTAAATTGCTCGCGCATATAATCAATATTTTCATAAGTCCACTTTGCTGGTGCTACTCCATGCGAGATTGCCGCATTTTCTGCAGGCAAACCGAAAGCATCCCAACCCATAGGATGTAAAACATTTTTATTTTGCATGCGTTGATAACGAGCAATTACATCGCTAATGGTATAATTGCGCACATGGCCCATATGCAATTTACCGCTGGGGTAAGGAAACATCGCTAAGCAATAAAATTTCTCTTTGCTTAAATCTTCAGTGACATTGAAGGATTGCTGTTCATCCCAAAATTGCTGGGTTTCTAGTTCAATTTGCTGTGGGTTATATTGTTC
>CAIUAS010000083.1 GCA_903897205.1 uncultured Gammaproteobacteria bacterium | reverse complement strand
AGGGCAGCACGGGCAAAAGCGTGGTAGAGGTTCTGACTACGCGATGGCTATGCGAGCAAAACAAATTGTACGTTACTTTTATGGTGTTTTAGAGCGTCAATTTAGAAAATACTTTGATTCAGCTGCTAAACAAAAGGGTGCGACAGGCGATAATCTACTAAAAATTCTTGAGCGTCGTTTAGATAACGTTGTTTACAGAATGGGTTTTGCTACTACCCGTGCTGAAGCACGTCAGCTTGTTAGCCATCGCTCTATTACTGTAAATGGTAAAATTGTTAATATTCCTTCATTTCAGGTTTCCCCAGGAGATATAATTGAGGTGAAAGAGAAATCTAAAGCGCAGGCTCGTATTCAAGCTGCATTAGAACTCGCTAAAAATAGAAGTCAACCACAATGGATAGAAGTTGATGCTACAAAATTGCAGGGAGTTTTTAAAGCTATCCCTGACCGTGCAGATTTACCACCTGATTTTAATGAAAATCTGATCGTCGAACTCTACTCCAAGTAAGGGTATATTTACATGCCGAGCGTTAATAAGTTTTTGACTCCAAAAGTTATTCAAGTTGATCCTTTAAATCGCGATCGAGCAAAGGTTACACTCGAACCTTTGGAAAGAGGTTTTGGGCACACATTGGGTAACGCATTGCGCCGTATACTTTTATCATCGATGCCGGGTTGCGCTGTCATTGAAGCTAAAATTCACGGAGCATTGCATGAATATAGTACACTTGAAGGTGTACAAGAAGACGTCATTGATATATTACTCAATCTTAAAGACATAGCGTTTATATTGCATGGCCGTGATGAGATAACGCTAGAGCTTTATAAAAAAGGACCAGGCCCAGTTTGTGCGGGCGATATCACGATTGTACATGATGTTGAAATTATCAATCCTGAGCATATTATTGCTAACTTAACACAGCAAGGTGAGCTTAAGATAACCCTTAAAGTTGTGCGTGGACGTGGTTATCAGCCAGCTTCTATACGAAAAACAGAGAATTTTGAACGTGAAACAGGTATTCTGCAGCTTGATGCTTCGTTTAGCCCTGTGCGTCGTGTTAGCTACACGGTTGAAAATGCACGTGTTGAACAGCGTACTGATTTAGATAAATTAATTATCGAGTTAGAAACTAATGGTAGTTTAGAACCAGAAGCTGCGATTCGTCGTGCTGCTACGATTCTACAAGAGCAATTGGCTGTGTTTGTTGAATTAAAACGGGAAGATCATCAACAATCTGCAGCTGAAATGTCTGATATTAACCCTATATTATTAAGACCGGTTGATGAACTTGAATTAACAGTTCGTGCCGCTAACTGTTTAAAAGCAGAAAGTATTTTTTATATAGGCGATTTAGTACAGAAAACCGAAGGCGAGTTATTGAAAACACCTAATTTAGGTAAGAAATCATTAGGTGAAATAAAAGATGTATTGGCTGCTCACTCTTTATCATTAGGTATGGCTGTATCAAGTTGGCCACCTTCTTGGTTAAAGGACAGTCAAAAAGAAGATAAACTCGGAGACTAGTAAAGTTACTTGTTATAGTAGGAAAAGATTATGCGTCATCGTCAATTGACTAGACACTTTGGCCGCACCAGCAGCCATCGTCAGGCCATGTTACAAAATATGGCAGTATCGTTATTTAAACATGAATTAATTAAAACTACGTTACCAAAAGCGAAAGAGCTACGTAAAGTAGCTGAACGTTTAATCACTTTAGCGAAAGAAGATAGCGTCGCTAAACGCCGCTTAGCGTTTGCACGTTTGGGTAATGAAGATATAGTGACTAAGTTGTTTACGAAGCTTGGGCCACGCTTTAAGCAGCGTCCCGGTGGTTATCTGCGTATATTAAAATGCGGTTTCCGTCCTGGAGATAAAGCGCCTATTGCTATCGTAGAATTGCTTGATCGCGAACAAGAAGCAGCTTAATTCCACTGCTAAAAAAAAGCGCACTTGGTGCGCTTTTTTTATTTTGTTGAGTTTTATTATTTATAAAATAAATAAGCAAGTTTGAAATAAAAATCCCTGCAAAAGCAGGGACTT
>CAIUAS010000082.1 GCA_903897205.1 uncultured Gammaproteobacteria bacterium | reverse complement strand
CGAGAAATTAAAATCAAGAAAACGCGCTAATCTCTGTAATATGTTTGCCTAATATTAAATGATGAATATTGTCAGTGCCTTCATAAGTAAATACCGTTTCTAAATTCGCCATGTGCCGAATAATATGATATTCCAAACTAATACCATTCCCGCCTAATATATTACGCGCCATCCGAGCAATGTTTAATGCTTCGCGACAAGCATTCATTTTAACCAATGAAATCATATTAAAATCACTCTTGCCTTGATCTTTTAATTGCCCGACCCGCCAATTTATTAATTGTGCTTTGACAATTTCATTAAACATATCCACTAAATCCTTTTGAATCAACTGAAAACTAGCGATGGGTTTATTAAATTGCTGGCGTTCTTTTGCATAATTTAATGCAATATCATAACAAGCCATCGCCGCACCCATAGCGCCCCAAGCAATACCATAACGCGCCTGACTTAAGCAGCCTAATGCAGCAGCTAAACCTTTTTCACTACCAGGTAAATAATTTTCAGCGGGCACAAAACAATTAGTTAAAATTAATTCACCCGTCGCGGAAGCACGCAGTGACATTTTGTGTTTAATTTCATTGCAAGAAAATCCTTTAAAATTTTTCTCCACAATAAAACCGCGGATCCCTTCTTCTGTGTGCGCCCACACAATAGCAATGTCGGCAAAAGGAGCATTGGTAATCCACATTTTGGTGCCGGTCAACTGCCAACCACCAGCCACTTTTTTAGCCACGGTGCGCATACTAGCCGGATCCGAACCTGAGTCTGCTTCGGTTAAACCAAAACAACCTATTATTTTTCCAGCAGCCATTGCAGGTAAAAAACGTATTTTCTGCTCTTCAGTGCCGTAGGCAAAAATAGGATACATACATAATGAGCTTTGCACAGAAGCAAAACTGCGTATACCACTATCACCTCGTTCTAATTCCTGACAAACTAATCCATAGGCAAGATAACTTGCATTCGACCCACCATAATTTTCAGGCAAGGTCATCCCGAATAAACCTAACTCAGCCAAGCGTGGAATTATCTCACGCGGAAAATGCGCATTTTCATATGCTTCTGCTATTCCTGGCATAATTTCAGCTTGCACAAATCGCCGCACGTTATCACGCAATAGTTTTTCTTCGTCCGCCAACAATTCGTCAATTAATAAAAAATCTTCCATTGTTATTCTCTCCTCAAAACCTAATTGCCTATTGACAACAACCTCATTAAACTAGCCTCTATGAAAATCGCCAAAACCCGTGCAGATTATATCTTTTTTATTTACGTGCCCTTTGCGCTAATTGGCGGCTTGCTAAGCTATTTCTTTTTAGCTGCTATTATCCTTACTTTGAAATGGTTCATGCCCGCAATGTTACTGCTAGCATTGCTTACCACCATAACACCCTTTGCCACGCAAAAACCACTGACTCACTCTAAAATTATTGCAACAAAACCGGATAATTGGCTAATTAAATTAATACTTCTGCAACTGAGCGTTATTTTACTATTCACAGGCACTGCTCAAGCTTTGATACAATTTATTAGCGTCAATTCGAATTACGATCCAACGCTATTAACACAACAAACCCTACAATTTTACCAAGGCGGCTTATGGCCATGGCCGTTTATTTTGCTTGTCAGCGCCGCTATCGCCTATCTTGGCAAAACGAAAAATAAACCTGTTCCATTGCGAATAGCCGTACGTCCCGTTATCAAAAAATACGCTGACAACATCATCGGGGTCGGCATTGAAATTTTTCTCAGACAAGGTTTATTATTTTCCACCCTAGTAACCATAGGCATTATCACCTTACAAATAGCAAATATTTTTTGTCAGTTATTACACTTGCCTTCCCTTTTTATTTTTACCCTGCCTATTTTCATTATCGGTATTTTAGTCTTAACCTTACTGGCCAAAAACAAATTCTCTCAGTATGTAACGCGCAAACTATGGCGACAAGCTTATGCCGAGCCCCGAATTATCCTTATTTTTTGCATTACCGCCATTGCTTTATTAATTTTGTCTAACTTAACCCTAGAATTAATCCGCATTTATTTTTTTCACAGCAATGCCCCCGCACTTTTAACCTCTATCAACCGCAAAGTGCAATTAAATCAGTGGTTTTTACTAAGTTTAATCTGGTGGTTTGGCATTACTCCTCTATTAACCAAAACCATTGCAAGCATTTCTTGTGAACGTAGCTTACGTGAAATAATTTGCGCTGGCTTAATCTTGCCCGTCTCACTGGCCTTGCTTTGGCATATGAGCAATCGCTATCTCTCAAATACTTTTCTCGCGCATTTTTCTGCTTTTCTCGGTAGCTGGCCGCTAGAATTACTATTAGGCGTCACTAGTTTGCTACTCACAGCCATTTTTTTTCGCAACCCAAACACCTGTGAAAGCACATCCACCCTCAAAATGTGCCCCCCCTCTACTCGTTCAACAGTGAGCTTCCTAAGAACACTTTGGCAACTTTGCACCTATATACTCGCGGCATTTTTCTTAACCAACATCAGCTTTATTGTTCTCACCGGCTCTGCGATTGCCGCCCCTATTTTCGCCACCTTGTTCTCTTCTCTCTTAGGCTGCCTTATAACTGCTGCCAGAAAATCCAAAAATCCACCTTAACCGTTTGCCCTTAACCTTTTTTTATGGAAAAATGCTATTAATAATATTAAGTGACTTACCATAAATCTTTATAAACCAAGAGAAATTTGGCTTATAAAGATTTATGGTAAATTAAGCATTTTTACGATGATAAAATTACACATCCAGGTATAGCGTGATAGACGAAGAAGGTTTTCGCTCCAACGTGGGCATGATAGTAACCAATGGCGCAGGCAGCGTATTGTGGGCGAGGCGTATCCGGCAAAACGCCTGGCAATTTCCGCAGGGCGGCATACAACTTAATGAAACGGCAGAAGAAGCACTTTATCGCGAACTTCACGAAGAATTAGGCCTTACCGCCGAAGATGCCGCGATTATCGGCTGTACACGTGGCTGGCTATACTATCGCCTGCCCGAACATTTGTTGCGTCCTCATATTCAACCTTTATGTATCGGCCAGAAACAAAAATGGTTCCTTCTACAGTTGACCAGCTCTACCGAAAAAATTCGATTTGACATAGGTCAGTCGCCTGAATTTGATCGTTGGCGCTGGGTCAACTATTGGTATCCTCTCAAACAAGTCATTCCTTTCAAAAGGCATGTGTACAGACGCGCGCTTGAAGAATTAGCTCTTCATATTCCCTCAGTCATTCGCGCCAAAGGTCAACGCCGACGCGATGAATTAGTTGTCATAGAATAATATGATGCTAAAAATCTTACGTCGTATCGTGCAAGAAGTAAGCTCAACACCCAACTTTGGCGAAGCTTTACAAATTCTCGTTAAGCGCATACGAGAGGCGATTAGCACACAAGCCTGCACGGTATTTCTTATCGATCGAAAACAAGAAGAATTTGTCCTCCTGGCAACCGAGGGATTAAACCCTGCATCCGTTGGACAAGTCAGACTTAAATTTAAGCAAGGTTTAATTGGCTTAGTAGGCCACCGCGAAGAGCCTATTAACTTAGAAAACGCCCCAACGCATCCTAATTTTTTTCATTCCCCCGAAGTTGGTGAAGAACGTTTTCGCGCCTTTTTAGGGGTGCCTATCATTCATCATCGTCAATTGCTGGGTATATTGGTCGTGCAGCAAGAAGAAAGCCGCCGCTTTGATGAAACTGAAGAAGCCTTCTTGGTGACCATGGCAGCACAATTAGGTGGCATTATTGCACACGCAGAAGCAGTAGGTCAGTTAGCCTTATTATTTAATCAATCTAAAACAGATAACCTTCAAAGCCTATGCTTACGTGGTATTGCCAGCGCGCCTGGCATTGGCATGGGAACAGTCGTTGTCAGCTATCCTCTGGCCGATCTAGATGCCGTTCCTGATCGCAAAACCAAACGTATTGCAAAAGAAATGGCCGTTTTTCAGCAAGCCATGTCTGCAGCCCGTTCAGAAATATATGCTCTTAAAGAACGCATGGCGAATACATTACCTGCGGAAGAAAATTTATTATTTGAAGCCTATCTACGTATTTTAGATAGCGCCACATTAGAACGTGAAATTACCCAAGAGATTGAGCATGGCAATTGGGCGCAAGGGGCTTTACGCACGATTATTAATCGTCATATCCGTCAATTTGAATCCATGGATGATGATTATCTGCGCGAGCGGGCCACCGATATTCGCGATTTAGGCCGACGTATTTTATGCCACTTACAAAAAGGCCACCGTTCGGTAGTTGAATATCCCAAACAAACTATTTTAGCCGGCGAAGAAGTAACCGCTGCTGCCTTAGCGGAAGTTCCCGAAGGCACGCTTACGGGTATCGTTGCGACGCGCGGTTCGAGTAGTTCCCATGTGGCTATTATGGCGCGAGCTTTAGGTATCCCCACCGTATTAGGGGTAGAAGGTTTACCGGTCACCCAATTGGAAGGCAAGGAACTTATTATCGACGGCTATCAAGGCCAAATATACATTCATCCTTCCAAAAAACTTCGCAAAAATTGCGCTAAATTAATTGAACAGCAAAGCCAAATAAATGCGGACCTTGCTGAATTACGCGACTTGCCAGCACAAACCTTAGATGGCCATCGAATCGCATTATGGGTTAACACCGGCTTAGCAACTGACGCCGGTTTATCGCTCACCGCAGGCGCGGAAGGCATTGGATTATATCGCACTGAAATTCCTTTTATGAATCGCGATCATTTTCCAACAGAAGAAGAACAATATATTATTTATCGTCAACTCTTAAATGCATTTGCACCCCGCCCCGTGATTATGCGTACTCTGGATGTTGGCGGCGACAAAGCATTGCCCTATTTTCCTATTCGAGAAGATAATCCTTTTTTAGGTTGGCGTGGAATTAGAATTACCCTGGATCATCCCGAAATATTTTTAATGCAAGTGCGGGCGATGTTACGTGCGAATAATGGTTTAAATAATTTGCGCATCATGCTTCCTATGATCACCACGGTAACCGAAACCGACGACGCCTTACAATTAATTCAACAAGCCTATGAAGAAATTTTAACTGAAAATAGCAACATTATCCGACCACCCGTAGGCGTTATGTTAGAAGTGCCTTCGGCTATTTATCAAACCTTTGCTCTGGCGAAACGAGTAGATTTTTTATCGGTTGGCAGTAACGATTTAACCCAATATTTATTAGCGGTTGACCGTAATAATTCGCGTGTCGCTTCGCTTTATGACGGTTTAAATCCCGCTGTCTTGCATGCATTACATCAAGCCGTTAAATCCGCCCAACAATTAAATAAACCAATTAGCATTTGCGGCGAATTAGCAAGCGATCCCGCCGCTGCCATTATTTTATTAGGCATGGGATTTAACGCCCTTAGCATGAACTCTGCCGCTATTCCACGCATTAAATGGACCATTCGAAATTTCACTTTAAGAAAAGCTAAAGAATTATTAAACACCGTATTAAAAATGGATACCGGCAAAGAAATCCGCCAATATCTAGAACAAGCTTTACGCGATAATGGATTAGAAAATTTATTAAATGACGGGAAAATACCAGAGAAAGCGAATTAAGGGATAGCTGTGCTTATCACGTTGAAGGTAAAACCAATCTTTATGAAACTTGCATTAGCCAAGTAAGAGTTGGCATTAAAATGGAAACTATTTTTCCCCAATCCAATCAGGCAAGTATTTATTCGCCAAACGTAACTCTTTACGCAACGCAACGCTATTTGCATCGTGCTGTGCCAATAAATTCCAAAAACGGACAGAGTGATCCATCACTATGGTATGGCATAATTCATGCACTAATAGGTGGCGCGCTAACGCTTTTGGTAAAAATAAAATATGCCAATTTAAAGTAATGCGTTTTTTTTCTGAGCAACTGCCCCAACGGGTAGCGGCACTGCCTGTTTTGCCGCTGGTATAATTTAATCCTGTTTCCACACTTAACTGTGCCAACCAGGGCAGTAAGTATTCCGCTGCCATTTTACGCAACCAATGACACAATACTAATTGGCACTTACGAAAATCGGTTACATTGCCTTGTAAAACCAATCGACCTGCATCGCTTAATCGTAAATAAACCTGTTCTGCTTCCGTTTTTTCATAAAAAACTTGCCATGTTTGTTCGATAGCCGGAATATTAATTTGCTCTGGCAAACTATATTGATTAACCGCGATTGGCTTAGTACGTTCCCACACTTTTTCAATCCAGCGACGATGACGCTGCAATAAATCAGGCGTATATTTTAATTCAAAATCCGGTGGAGCGATCACTTCTAAGCCACCGCGCTTTGTTATCTTTAACTGCACATAACGAGCTCGCGTACTTTGACGGAGTGTATATGCTGGCGGCCATTCTATGGGCATATTGCTTATACCTGTGTAGGAAAATTTAGGATGGCCAATTCTAATTACAATTTTTTTTGAACACAATAAATATAAAGTTTACGGCATTATTTTTTTGTGGACGGCGAAATATATTTCTCACGCCGTATGTTTTCAGTGGGAAAACTCTGCTCTTTCAGGTAGGCAAATACTTCATCAATCATATTAGGATTGCCGCATAAATAAACTAAATCATTCGCGGGATTAACCGCTAATTCTTTAATTAAATGACTGACATATCCTTGTTTTTCATAGCAATCCGCTTGTTCTAAAAATTCGCGGCTAAAGCAAACATAAAATTGCAAACGCT
>CAIUAS010000081.1 GCA_903897205.1 uncultured Gammaproteobacteria bacterium | reverse complement strand
CCTGAATTTATAGTGCCGCAAGATGGGCATGACAAACAAGACTGCGAAAATGCAGCGGCCAAGCGTTGGCTAAAGCAACAAGCCGCCCGGTATACCGAGTATGGGGTGACGGTGTTAGGAGATGATTTATATTCTCGTCAACCGCTGTGCGAAGCCGTCCTGCAAGCCAAGTTTCATTACTCGCTCCAGCTATATATTGTCTTTATATAAGTTTAGACTATGTCGGATAAAATGGATAAATTATTTCAGCTTGGCCGCCTGGATAATTCATTGGGCTGCGACCTATTACAGTTTTCTAACAATGGGGCTAACTCCAAATCGGGGCTCAAGATTTCAATGGCAATAAGATTTTTAGTAATGCCATTAGATATATTTATACTCTGTCACCAGAAGAAGCAGAGCGGGTTTTAGTACTAGAAGCTGAAGTGAACGCTAGAAGTATAATGAAGAAAAACTAATTTTTTGTTTACAACGCATATGTGTAATATATAATTTGGATATAAAAAGTAAAAAATATATTTATAGTCCAGATGGCGTAATCATTGTTTTAAAGACTATATTTCCTAGCCGGAAAGCGACTAAAAAGTTTATACCGACTAAGTGTTGAAAGACGGCCATAGATAACCAAAATACAGTTGATAATAGATGTTATCCATTAAGTCTCATGAAATTAATTCACTTATCAAAATCGCATTACCATTAATGGCTGCTTTTTTAGCACAAAAAGGCATGCAGTTAGTTGATACCATTATGATGGGGTGGATTGGTCCTCAAGCATTAGCGGCTGGCGCATTGAGTACGTCTATTTTTACCTTGATGTTGACATTCTGCCTGGGAACGCTTAGTTCCGTAGGTGTTTTTATCGCGCGTGATCGCGGTGCAAATCAACATGAAACTATTCAAGCCAATTTACTGACGGGTATTTATTTGGCATTAATATTATCCGTACCATGCATGATAATTATTTGGTTTGCCCCCGCTATTTTGTCGGCAATGCATGAGCAGCCGCTTATCATAAAAAATGCAAGCTTACTTCTGCATGGATTGGTTTGGGGGCTTCCTGGGTTTTTATTGTTTTTTGCATTTCGTGAATTTATATCTGCATTTGCAGCAGCGCGCATTGTGATGTTGGTTTGCTTGGTATCTATTCCATTAACAATGGCAGCTAATTATGTGCTTATTTATGGAAAATATGGTTTTCCACAACTGGGTGTTGCGGGCATTGGCTATGCGGGCGCTGGTATTATGTGGTTCATGTTTTTATGTGTTTACTATTACAGCAAAGCGCATCCTTTGTTAAAAAATTATATGATTTTTCAAATTGGTTTTGAATTTGATTATCGTAAACTGCGGAGCATGTTTGCTTTAGGAGCGTCTAGTGGTCTGATTTATGTGCTGGATGCTGGGATGTTTACTGTGGCAGCTTTTATGATGGGGCATTTTGGTACGGAAGCATTAGCCGCTTATCAAATTGCCATGCAATGTGTAATGCTTGCATATTCAGTGCCGTTTGCGTTATCAATGGCGACAGCGTTACAAGTAGGTCATGCTGTGGGTGCGAAAAACAGGTGGCAAGCGAAGCGTTATGCTTATATTAGTCTTGGTATGGGGCTAATTATTGCAGGCAGTGTCGCCATTTTATTTTTTACCGAATCCTCCACCTTGGCAAAACTATTTTTAAACAAAAATGAATTGCATTACCAAGCTGTTGAGCAATTGGCCGGATCTTTTTTGATGATTGCTGTTTTATTTCAGTGTTTTGACACCTTACAAGCCATCATGAATGGTGCCCTAAGAGGATTAAAAGATACCTTTATTCCCATGCTATTGTGCATTGTCTGCTATTGGATAATTGGCGTAGGTAGCGCTTATTATTTGGCATTTAACACCTCACTTGCTGCTAAAGGAATTTGGTATGGATTAACTCTTGGTATTTGTAGCGCCAGTGTTATTTTATTATTGCGATTTTTATCGCATAGAACTACGTAAGCTTAGCAAATTATATTCTTAGTGTTTCAATTTTGGATAATCCAATAGTATGGGGCAGAATAAAT
>CAIUAS010000080.1 GCA_903897205.1 uncultured Gammaproteobacteria bacterium | reverse complement strand
TGTTTTTCGACATGATTCTTTTTCAATCCCTCATACGATCACCGATCCCACGGAAAGATCGATCCACGTATGAAATTCCTGGCCCGGCCCCAAGACTCGCCATCCCACGTCGAGACCGCAGTTCAAAGATCGAGCACTCGGTTGCGAGAAAATGTAAAGCAACGACGTATGACCATGAGCCATGGATGATGCACCGCATCGAGGCGTGAATCTCACGGTAGCTGTGCATCAGCTTAACTCATTAGCAACAAGTAATAGGTGAAAACATGTTAAGCATTATGAATGCGCTAGAGCCATGCCCCGCTGATATTTCACGCCCAAGGCTAAACATTTTGATTTCATTATGTCATAGTACTATATTCTAGCGATAAACTAGGTTCTGTCACAGAAGTAAATGCCCTTAAGTTTTTTTAAGCTTCTGTTGTTGTGCTAAATACCAATAATTATATTCAACAATGCGAGTCACATCATGACAGTATGGAGAGAGGCATCAAAAGATAACGCAGAAACTAACGCTAAAAAAAGCGTGCATATAGCGCTTCAATTTGAAAATCTTCAGGGATCAAGCAAGTTTACCGACTTTTTAACAAACAATGGAATCAAGTTTGAAAGGATGGCAAGTCTGGATAATGCTTTTATTGTGGTTACTGTTCTACAAGAACATAACGAAAAATTTTTAAAAATTGTCGAACAAGACTACGCTCAGTCTGTTGCCGAAAGACTTGTTGTTACCCTCGAAGAAGACGCTAGCAATGTTGGTGAAAAAGAGCTCGAAAATATCATAGAGCTAATAGAGCTAGCAACCGTAAAATTTCAGTTACTTACAGATAGCTTAGCCTTCTCGTTAATGCAGCGTATAAAAGTTAGTGGCAGCAAAGATTTGAAAGTTCTAAAACAAGATATCTTTGAGGCAATAGTAGACTGGTCTAAACAACGACTAAAAAAAGTAGACGAGGCACTCGCGAAATTTGAAAAACGAACGGCTGAATGCAAGCAACTTGCAAGTCATGAGAGTGTACGTGCTGCGGCTGAAGCTATTAGCCATAAAGTTAACGGCATAAAAACAGAAGCTAGAGAAAAACATAGTTCGATCAACCATCAGCTTAGGATTTTTGAAAAAAAGCAATTGGAATCTCTTGAAGCTGAGAATTTATTTTCGCTGCAATATCACCTGAATCAGGCTAAAATTATCATAGAAAGGCTTGATGTTGCTGCAGGAGAAATTGAGGCGAACATACAGGAAATCAAAAATAAAAATAAAGAAAATCTCTTAAAAAGGGTCAAAAGTGCCGGAGTATCAGGATTGCTTGGAGAAAAAGCAGTAAAGCACTTTATTGGAAAAATAAATACGGGAACAAGCAGAACTCTGCTTGAGCTAGAAAAATCGATTCCTGCTGCAATAGTGACGCACTGTAAAAATCGGTTGGAAAATATAGATAAGCAGCTAGCATTAGTTTCTAAGCGCAACAAAGCACTTGAATATTCTAAACAGCTATTTGACATAGCTCATAATATGACGGAAAAGAAAAAAGGGGCAAACCCAAAAAATAAATTTCCGGATCTTAAACAAGAATATGATTTGGAATATTCTACCATTCAAAAGAATTTGCTCGCCCTGCAACAAAAAACACATGCCATAACCACTGGATTTGAGCTGTCGGCAAAAAATAAGGATGTCATTAAAAATATTGAGAATGACACCAAAATTCTGGTCGGAAAAATTGAAACCCTTAATGAAAAATATCAATTAGGCTGGGAAGTTATCCAGACACGATCTCCTGCTGCAATTAAAGAATATGTTGATTCAACAGCCGCTGGCGAAAATAAAATAAATTTATTTATTGAAGAATTGCAAAAGAGCGTCGAAGATAAAAAATTAGCAGCGAAAGGTATCGGCTTTTTTAGCAAAAAAACCCCACTGCATATTCAGCAGCTTAAGGAGTTATTTAAAGGCAGTTTTGAAATAAAAAAAGAAATACAGGCGATTAACGCCATAAAAATCCTTATTGATGCAAAAGATAATTATTCAATCTTTCGACGGAAAGACGTAGATGCTCTTTATGAAAAGTGGTTAACAACAGGGCTTAATAGGCTTGGATTAACTGAAGAAAGTTTTAGATGGGAGCATATTTATTCACAACAGTTCTCTCCTAAGATAGATAAAAATATATTGAGTTAAGGCTGAACTTTGGTAATGACTAACACCATGCTCACCAAACCCGGTGTGTTCAGGCGCATAATCGTCGCTTGATTAATTCGCGCGTTGGTGGCAAGCCACAGGGAGGTTAGCCAATCCATGGTGTTATCAAACGGCACGGCATCAAAACGTATATTAATTGTTTTATCATTAAGAGGAATTATTTTCGTTACGTAGCGATTTAATTGGTGAGTTTGCAGGCTGCTGTTAATTATCTCTAAGAGTGGAGCAGTACTTGGTTTAATGGCGTGATAGCCTTGCTGATTATAGGCTTTAATTTTTTCTGCGGCCGGTTGCAACCAGCTAATGATTTGGCGATTGGTTTGCAGTTGATTTTCGGCTTCGTTTAAGCTAGAGAAAAAAGGAGCCATTAATAAGAGATAAATTAAAAGAGCAAGCGCGAAAATGCCACCGCTAATCAGTATGACTTTTTCTCTTTCCGCTAGATTTTCCCAGTGTTCTATTAATGTCATGGTTAAGGCTCTTTAAGCTTAATAGTAATTTCTGTTTGATGAGTTTGGTTTGGTTTATTTGTTTTTATAATGGTCATGTGCTTACTGCGTAAGTCATTTAACCAAGCGGTCATATTTTGCTGATTATTCGCTTGTATCACCAAAGTTAGTAAGTTGTCTTGGTAATTAATTTGCATGAGGACGAGGCCAGGATATTGGGTTAATGAATTTCCAATCAGGTCCATGCTGGTTAAAAATGCATTGCCTTTGCCGAGTTGATTAAGTAAATGGAGTTCACGTTCGATATAAGGTTGGGTATTCATATCGATTGTTTCGCCAGGTAATACTGACTGACTTAGCAAGCTAATTTGTTGTTGTAATTTTTCATTCCGATGCTTGATAACCCAATAATTTACACTTTCGGTCACGATGAATAATATTAAAGCAGCAATCGCAAGTTGAATGCTCAAGCGCCAATCGATGGGCAAAGTTAATTTTTTACGAGCCGTTTTATAATGACCTTGTAACAGATTGATGGTGTTGTCATTCATCGACAATGCTTGTAAGAGTAAATTTTGTGGTGGGGTAGCAATGGTTTTCGTTATACGGGGTGATAGTGTAGTTGCGAAAGTTTGCGCTAGTGACGCTTCGATACTGGCTAAGTGAATCGTGTTAGGCGGCTCATTTTCTGCTAGCGTATTGAGCACTAACGCCGCTTGCTCAATTTCTATCGCTAATCCTGTTTGCAAACCGGTACGTATTAAAACTAAATTGTTTTCTAAATAACACGTCCATTGTTCGGCTTGGTAGCTTAAAGCAAAAATATCTGGAATGATCAGTTGGGGTTCAATCATATTCGCTTTACAAATGGCGAGCCATTGTTCCATTTTTTGTTGGCTCGTCACGGCAACGGATAGGATGTCCGTGTTATTTAACCACTGGCCGGCTGCAAAATGAAGTTGTTCGATATCTTCACAAAGGCGATCCTCGATAGCATAAGGTAAAGCGCGTGCTAATTGTGAACGCTTCATTTTAGGTATTTTAACGTTAAGCAAATTAATGTCAGTGCTAGGCACTAATAAAATAATATGCGGCAATGTGGCTAGCGTAGGCATGTTTAGCGAAGCTTGCTGATATTCATTCGCCATGATGTGATGATTGTCGTCGGTTAATATCCAATCCAATAAATGATTTTGATGTAACCGAACGATTAATTTAGCAGTCATAATGTCTATCCAGCGTAATGCTCTAGGTAGCGAATTTAAACTAAAACCACTAGAACTTAAAGGGTATTCAAACTTTGCGAGATGAGTTTAGCCGTAAAAACCGTGGTAGTAGCTTTTTGCAGCGTAGCACGTTTTATTAAGGTATAGAGAATTAAGTTTTGTCCGCCCAGCTCGGCCATGCCTTTTATCAAAAAATAATTGCTACGGAGAATCAAATTAATATTAGGATCAATTTGCAAGCCTGCTTTTAGTAGACAGGTTTGTTTAATGTCACTGAGCCCCGTTGTATTGGCAAAACGCTGGCGACAAGCCGCTAAACTGTTTGCTTGTGCAGAACTCATATTAATGCCGAGGCTTTGTAAAATAGGTAACGGTGCAGTGAAAATATTAATTTCATTAGCTGAACTAGGTAATGCCGTAATATAAGGCAATAGTGCTAAATAAACAGTCGCACTAATGCCATTAACCAAACGAAGCTCGCTCACGCTGACCATTAATTGATGGGAAACTCGATAAGGCGGATTTTTTTGCAAATAAAGTGAATCCGCATTGCTGGGTGTTAACCAGCGAGTGATCGCTTGTGCTATTTGGTTTGCTTGAGTTTCGCTTATGTGATTATCAATGGCTTTTAATAACCGAGTAAATTGCGCTTGCGCAGTGGGATTAGTTAAGGCGTTTATATTAAATAAAGCTTGGGCATCCGCTATTTCACCGCTAAGTTGCGTTTGTTGAAAAATAGTTGCCGGCATTGTTTGAGGATAAAGTTCGGTGCTATGATTTTGTTGGCTAAGTTTGGCATTTTGAATCACTTGGTTCATGCCCCAATATTGCACGCCTTGTAAATCCAAATAAGTTTGCTCAAACTGATGTGCTAACTGTGTTTCACGAATGGTAATTCGTAAATGCACGGCGATCGCGGTTGCCACGGTTGCAACAATGGCGGTGATTAATAAAGCGGTAATTAAAGCGGATCCTTTTGGTATCATGAATTAACTATTTCCGGTGGCAGGAATTAAAAATAAAAGACTTAAATTACCTTGTCCGGTGAAACTAAAATCAATTTTAATCGCTTTAGGCAATGGCTGAACTGGGTTTTGATTATTGATTAAAGGGGGCCAGGTTAAATAAAATTGATTATGTTGGGTGAGAAAGCTGAATTTTATCGCCTCTAAATTGTTTAATAATACTCGATCCGAGGGTAGTATAGTGGGCGCTCTGTCAAGTACGGGCCAAGTTCGGCGAATTAATTGATGCTGTGTGAATAGATAGGCTACGCGTTGTAAGCTGCTTCTTTCGCTTGTCATTAAAGGATTGAGATAACCTGCGCGCGTAAATTCAAGATAATGAGGTTTTTCCAAAAAAGCGGCAGCTTGATTGCCGGTATTATCAATAACAGAGCGCGCTATCATTTGGCTGAAATCTTGTTTCATGATGATGAAAGCTAATTGTCTCTCCATCATTTTTTGAGTTTGAACACTGCTGCGCTCGCGTGCTTTTAAAACCATGGATAAACCCATGGTGGTAATAACCGCCACTATCGCAAAGATGAATAAAGCGATTAAAATTTCTATTAAGGTAAAGCCTTGGTTTGATTTTTTCATGAGGTTAATAAGGCGATAAAGCCGGTTAAATGAATAAGCGATTTACCATTCGACGTATTCATCACGCTAATATCAACTCGCTTAATGGCGCTATTTTTCTGCTGTTCTGGCGTTATTTGCCAATACCAAGTTCTATTTAATTGCTTAATAGTGCCTTGCTGCGATTGTGTTTGCGGCACGGCTTGCAAGCCAGCTTGCATATTACTGAGCAAATTGTCCGCTAGCCATTGGGCTTGTATTTTATCGCGCAAATAATCTAAATTATGAATATTGGCATTAGTCGCTTTTACGGCGGCCATTAAGGCAATCGCTAAAATGACTAAAGCAATCAATACTTCAATTAAAGTAAATCCATTAGGTTTATTTAACTTATTTTGCATAACATAAGCATTTTTTTATTTCGGTGTATTTAAAATTACGTCGCCATTGCTTTTGCCCATGAGTGAAAAAATAGCGGCTGTAGCATTGGTGCCGATATTTAACTCAAAAGCGGTTATATCGCCACTCGGTGAAAAAATAATTTGCGGTGTCTGCTGGTTTTTTTCGGCAGTTTCCGCCTGTGTTTTTAGGGAAAGAAAAATTTTACTAGATAACGTTTTATTAGCGAGCACTCGGTCTTGTTTTAGCAAATGCCAACTGCCATTAGTGCTATTGGCCTTAATGTCAAAGCGATAAAATTGATAACGGTGTTCACTGATTTTTAAGCCAAAGGGGGCAAGCTGTAAAATAGCTTCCTGCTGTGCGGCAGGTATAACCTGCGCCAATTGTTTCGCAACGGTTACTGCTTGCCTGTTTTGCATTAATCGATGCATGGATAATAAAGTGGCCGTGATAATAATGCTGATAATAACCATGACGACTAATAATTCAATTAAGGTAAAACCACTAACAACTGATTTCCGTGCCTTATACGGTGTTGGTTGACGAGAAATATTTGTCATTATTTATTTTATTGTCCAATTCCCAATCACATTTTTGCTCTCAGGGTCGCTGTTGGCATTATTCGGGCCAAAAGAATAAATATCAATCTCGCCATGCTTGCCAGGATTGGTGTATTGATAAGCGTGTCCCCAGGGATCGCTAGGTATTTGTTTTAAATAACCATTCCAATCGTTAGGTACGGGCGGTTGGGTTGGTTTAGTGACTAAAGCAGAAATACCTTGTTCCAACGTTGGATAACTACCATTATCTAATTTATAAAGATCCATGGCATTTTCAACGGCCAAGATATCTTGTTTGGCTTTTACTAAGCGGGCCTGCTCAGGCCGACTCATGATTTTAGGCACAATAATAGCGGCCAACAGTGCAAGAATCACTACCACTACCATCACCTCAATTAATGTGAACCCACGCTGACGATTATATTGATACATGATAAAACTCCTAAATGTAAATAACCTTACTTCTCTTCATTTTTTAACTTTGCCCAACGGAGGCGTCTAATTGGAAAATAGGTAATAAGATCGCTAATACGATAAATAATACAATATTGCCCATAATGATAATTAATAGGGGCTCAAATAACGTTAAACTATATTCGATCAAGCGAGTGACTTCAGCATCTTGAGTGTCAGCTACTTTCGCTAGCATAGATTCTAATTGTCCGCTGCTTTCCCCGCTGGCGATTAAGTGCACGCTCATCGGAGAGAAGTAATGAGTTTGTTGCAAGGCTTTGTGAATGCTGCCGCCTTCTTGTACGCGAAAGGTTGCTTGGGTAATGGCTGCACGCATGGGTAATAAAAGAATTAACTGATTGGCAACTCGCATGGCTTCTAAAACAGGGACGGTTGCGGCAAATAAAATACCAAATGTGCGAAGAAAGCGCGCGGAATTTATCGTTTTAATATTTTTGCTTAAGAAAGGAATTTTTAATAAAAATTGATGCAAGCGATAAATTGTCCTCGGATTGTTTTTTAATAATTTACGCAAACTAATGATTAGAATAATTAATATAATTAGCGCATAAATACCATACGTTTGTATGCCAGAGCTGAGGGCTAATAATATTTGGGTAGCCATGGGTAATTGGGCGTTGGTTTGATCAAATACGCCCACGATTTGCGGGACGACATAAATTAATAAAAACCCGACAATCGCCAATGAAATCATAATCATTAGTGCTGGATAAACCAAAGCTTGGCGAATTTTTTGTTGGATTTGATTTTGTTTTTCAATGTAATCGGCCAGTTGCAATAATATCTTATCCAGGTGGCCGGATTGTTCGCCGGCGGCAACGGTGGCGCAATAAAGTGGGGGAAAGGCGCGAGGAAATTCGCGTAAACCATAAGCGAGTGTATGGCCTTCTAAAATACGGCTGCGGACACTCATGAGAATGCTTTTAATATGGGGTTTCTCGGTTTGTTCAGTCACGGCTTGCAAGACTTCTTCGAGGGTTAAACCAGCGGTAATTAAAGTGGCCATTTGTCTCGTAACTAAAGCTAAATCGGCGACTTTAATAGAACGTTTGCGTTGAGTGAAAGACCAGATTGTTTGTTTTTCATTGGCGCGTTCACGTGCATTAGTAATGTCGAGCGGAATTAAACCTTGGTTGCGTAGTTGCTGGCGTGCATGGCGACTATTGTCGCCTTCAATAATGCCTTTGTGTCGTTTGTTTT